>DATJYV010000135.1:0-30572 GCA_035499415.1 Bacteroidota bacterium | reverse complement strand
GTTCACGCGGCAGTGGGCGTCATGGACATGCTCCGATTTCAGAAATTCACGATCGGCTGGAATTGGATTCCGGACTACGGTTCGAGCCAGGATTCCGTCCAATTCAAGTATTTGTATTCCTATTCTCCGCTCCAAAATATCAGGGAAGGGGTGGAATACCCATCCATCCTCGTCACCACGGCGGACCATGACGACCGCGTCGTGCCGGCGCACTCGTTCAAGTATGTTGCGACGATGCAGGAGAAATATCGCGGGCAGAACCCGGTGCTCATCCGAATCGAGACCAGGTCGGGTCACGGGTCGAGTTCGACTTCGAAAGCGATCGAAGAGACGGCCGACGCCTATTCGTTCTTTTTCTACAACCTCGGTGTGACGCCGAAGTATTGAAGGCGGGGGGACCATGTTGCTCCTGACGTCAGATTGCTTCGTCGTTGAGAAACACCTGCCTTCGTGCTTCGCACTCCCGCCTTCGCAATGCTTCGGCGGGCAAGTCGGGAGGCAGGCTCCCCGCAATGATACTCTATCCTCTTGAACGATGCCGTCAGCGTGATCGAACCAATCACAACTGACAACGCCGGGCACTATGTGTGGGGGGACGGATGCGACGGATGGCATTTGCTGAACCGCGAGGATATGAGCGTGATCCTCGAACGTGTCCCGGCCGGGAAATGCGAGAAACGCCATTTCCACCGCGTCGCCCGTCAACTTTTCTTCATCCTTGAGGGAACTGCGACGATGGAGTTGGAACATGAAACTGTCCGGCTCGCGGCCAACCAGTCGATTGAGGTCGCTCCGGGAACACCGCATCGTTTGCGCAACGAATCCTCCGCCGACCTTCGATTCCTCGTCATCTCGGTTCCCCCGAGTCATCGTGACCGCGTAGACCTTCCGTAAGCCCCGTCGAAGGGGATCGACGCTCCGGGGCCGTTCTCCTCCCGTTCATTTTCCTCTTGACATTTTCAGCATACAGTGCTACTTTGTAATACAAAGTGCTTTGCATTTCGTAGACACCGTCCGCGAGGAGAAGGCCCCATGAATGCCGTCGACGACCGGCTCAAAGATCTGGCAGAAGTACGCGCAATGATGGAACAGTCATCCCGATTCCAGTCGATCAGCGGCCTCTCGGGCATATGCGCGGGCATCGTCGCCCTTGTCGGCGCAGTTCTTGGGCAACTTCGTCTTGCGTCCTCACCGGGCGGTCCCTTTCCGTCAATCCAATTTCTTGCCGTCGACGCGCTGTGCGTCCTTGTGCTCGCGTTGCTGTCGTCGATCTATTTCTCCTCCCGGGCGGCGCGAAAGAACAATCTCCCCCTCTGGACCGCCGGCACCAAACTTCTCGCCGTCGACATGTCCATCCCGCTTCTCACCGGTGCGGCTTTATCCGCTGCTCTGTGGTACCAGAATCAACCGCTGTTCATCCCGCCCGTCACCCTCATCTTCTACGGCCTCGCACTCGTTTCCGCGAGACGATTTACTGTTCGCGAAGTCCGATGGCTCGGCCTCAGCGAAATTCTCCTCGGACTCGCGTCACTCCTTTGGACCGACGCCGAACTTTTTCTGTGGGCATTTGGCTTCGGGTTCCTTCACATCATCTACGGTCTTCTGGCGTATCGAAAGTTCAGCCAGTGAAAGACCTCTTCGAGCGATTCGATAAACTGTTCGAAAGCCGCATCCGCCTCGCCGTCATGTCGCTACTCGTGCTGAACGACGAACTCGATTTCGCCTCCCTGAAGGAACAACTCCACCTGTCCGACGGAAACCTCGCCAGTCACGTTGCGACCCTCGAGCGCAGCGGCTATGTTCGCGTGCGCAAAGAGTTCGTCAAGAGAACACCGCGCACGACTTATTCCGCGACGAGAACCGGCCGGAAGGCCTTCGCCGACCATCTCGACTTGCTCGAACGCTTCGTGAAGCAGAACGCATGATCAACGAACGCCGCGACGACTCCGTTTTGCCAGGGCCTCAGCGACGTCTCGGTGTCCCGTTGAGGCGCCTGCTCAGACGAAATTCTTTTTGCTCTCTTCGACTGGATTGTCGTCACCATCGTCACCGATTTCCGCCGACGCTACGGGTGGGTAATACTCCGTGAAACGTGGGAGCGATAAGTCACAGGTATTTGTCTTCAGACTCTGAACTGCACATCACATCCTGACAGGAGGTCTCATATCATGCCGCAGCCATACTTCACCGCCATCACATTCAATCTTACACTCCTCTCACTGCCAATCGCCGGAGTTTTGCTTTGGCTGAAGCCGGCATGGCGTTTCCATATTTTTTCCGCTTTCTTTGGCCTTCTCGCTGCGTTTGTCGATTCGCAGGCAGGCGAGGTTCAAATCCCGGCGTTGCTCGTTCTCTCTTTCAGTTTTTTCCTCGGCGTCCTGCATCCTGTCCGGTTCTGGCGCTGGGCGGTCCTGACCGGCGGCGGGATTCCGCTTCTCGCGTTTATCAAGTATTTCCTGTATTCGTCGGCCGTCCTTGAGCCGCACGCCACTTTTGTCTCCCAGGTGGTCGGCTCATGTCTGGCGCTTGTCCTCTCCTTCGTAGGATGCTTCGTTGGGTCGTTGATCGGCCGCTCTTCTCCGGTCATGACCGCTTCCGGCCCTGCGAGCGATGCCGGAGTCCGGGACTCGGGTCAAGATTAAGGACATTGTCATTTCCCGGCGACTTGCGTCGAGGCCGTCTCCAACTTTCAGCCGGGATTTTGAGATCAGGTCGCTTCGCGAAAAACGCCCGCAATGATTCTTGCTTTTGTCGTTGAGATGGGCTCCAGAGTCATCTGACCATACGTATCTGCCAACCTCCATGCTCCGAATCGTTCTGAGATTCGTCTTTTCTCTGTCACTCGTCGTGCTCATGCCGTTCGTCAGGCGCCGGAAGCATCCGCCGATAAAATCGTCATGAACCGCCGCAACGCACTTCCACGCCCTTCCATTCTTTCCCGGCCCGTTCTGGAATCTCAGGCAATTTTTTACGAACCTGTTCATTCTTCGTCCAGTCACAACCGCAGGCAACTCGATGGCCGAGCAACATAAACACCATGCAGATGACCTTGCTCACCGACTGATCGCGCTTTCGCATAACCTCTGGTGGGCGTGGAACCCGGAGGCACAACAAGTTTTCAAAGAGCTTGCTCCGATCGTGTGGCGATACTCGAACCACAACGCCGTTGAGGTGCTCAAAGAAGTCTCCCTCCAGGAATTGACCTCCCGTCTTCGCGACAAGTATCTCTCCACAAAAGTCGCTCACGTCGTCGAGGAATTCGAATCGTACATGAACGAACGCTCCACCTGGTCGCGAAAGAATTATCCCAACCTGAAAGAGCCCGTCGCCTATTTCAGTGCCGAGTTTGGTCTGCATGAATCGCTCCCCATTTATTCCGGCGGACTCGGCATACTCTCGGGCGACCATATGAAATCCGCGAGCGACCTCGGCCTCCCGTTTGTCGGCGTCGGCTTGTTCTATCGACACGGATATTTCCAGCAGCGGCTCGGTCCCGACGGTTGGCAGCAGGAACTGTATCCGATGAACGACCCCGAACGTCTTCCGTTGAAGCTTGTCGAACAGCGTGAAGGCGGACGGCTTCTTAATTCAGTAGAGATCGGCCACAGCACGGTCTACTTTCAGACGTGGGAAGTCCGGGTTGGACGCGTCGTCCTGTACCTCCTCGACACGAACCTGCCGGAGAACGACCAGCTCTTCCAGGACCTCACGGGGCACGTATACGGCGGCAATCTCGACACGCGTATCGGTCAGGAAATCATCCTCGGAATCGGGGGCGCCCGGCTGTTGCGTTCGCTCGGCATCAGGCCTTCCGTCTACCATATGAACGAAGGGCACTCCGCGTTCCTCGTCCTGGAGCTCCTGGCGCAGGGAATTCGCGGCGGCCTTTCGCGCGCTGATGCGGAGCAGGGAGTCCGCGAGCTCTGCATGTTCACAACCCATACGCCTGTTCCCGCGGGACACGACCGTTTCAGCCCGGAGCTCATGCTCCATTCGCTCGGCAACTTCTGGGCGGAGACCGGGCTGATGCAGGAAGACCTGATGTCGTACGGCCGCGTCGTCCCGTCCGATGTCAACGAACACTTCACGATGACCGTGCTTGCATTGAAAATGTCCCGGGCGGCAAACGGGGTGAGCAAGCTCCACGGTGCGGTGAGCAGGGAGATGTGGAAAGATCTGTACCCGGGGCGCAAGGTAGACGCGGTTCCCATCGGCCACGTCACCAACGGCATCCATACGCCGAGCTGGGCGAATGGAACGGCGCATCAGTTCTGGAACAGCCGGCTCGGGTATGACTGGACCGAGAAGCTCATGCAGCCCAAATTCTGGAAGAAGATGCAGGATGGAGACCTCGCGACGGACGAAGAACTCTGGGCGTTACGCAGTACTCTGCGGCGAAACCTGGTCGAGTTTGCGCGACGGAGATTGTACGGCCAGCATATGCGGGTGGGCAGCGAGGACGCTTCGCGGCTCGCGCGCGTCCTCTCGAGCGACGCCCTGACGATCGGATTCGCCCGGCGATTTGCGACTTACAAGCGGGCTCCCCTCCTGTTTCGCCATCTGGACCAGGTTGTGCCGCTCCTGACGGACGCCCAGCATCCGGTGCAGCTGATTTTTGCGGGAAAGGCCCATCCGCGCGATAACGAAGGGAAAAAATTCATCCAGCACATTTTCGAGATCACGCGGAATCCGCAGTTGTACGGCCGGGTCGTCCTTATCGAAAACTACGATATGAATGTTGCGCGACACCTCGTTTCGGGGTCGGACGTCTGGTTGAATACTCCCCGGAGGCCGCTGGAGGCGAGCGGCACAAGCGGCCAGAAGATCGCGATCTACGGCGGGTTGAATCTCAGCATCATGGACGGCTGGTGGCCCGAAGGGTTCAATTCGTCGAACGGCTGGGCAATCGGCAATGGTGAAGAGGAGGGTGATCCGGACAAGCAGGACGAGAAGGACTTCCAGAATCTCCTGCGGGTGCTGCGTGAGGACGTGATTCCCGATTTCTACGAGCGGGATTCCCTCGGTATTCCGCGCCGCTGGATGCAGCGGATGAGAAACGCCATGCACCACCTGATACCCGCATACAGCACGGACCGCATGGTTGCCGAATATGTGGCAAAATACTACTCCGCCTCCTGATCTCCCGGCGGGCACATGCCATGCCGATGATGCACATCACCCCTGCGGGCGGTCAGTTGACATTCTGACGAGTGCTTGATATCTTTTGCTGTAGTCTGAATCCTCCGCGCAGCGATCCTCAACCGAGCGGGGCGGACGGGAGCAGGTCCGAGAATGTTTAACGAGGGTTCACCGCGGTATCTTCCTCATTTCGTTATCCTGCAATCACTCCGGCAATTATTCGCATGAAACCTCAGGCAGACCGGCGATGAGCGAGCTTTTAGATTCCTCGGAATCTCCCGACGAGGGGGGCCGAAAGCTCGTGGCCATCATGTTTACGGATATCAAGGGCTTCTCGAAAAAGATGAGCGAGAACGAGACGGCTGCGTTCGAGCTCCTGAAAACCCACGACTCGCTCATGCGCGTTCTTGCCGCCAAATTTGGCGGGAAGGTCATCAAATCAATCGGCGATTCGTTCATGGTCGACTTCCCGAGTGCCGTCAATGCGTTGCGATGCGCAGTCGAAGCCCAGAAAAAATTCTGGACGTTCAATCAAGGAAGGAAAGACTTTGACCGAATCGAGATCCGGGTGGGGATTCACCTCGGCGACGTGATCATTCGCGGAGAAGATATTTACGGGGACGGCGTGAATATTGCGGCGCGGCTCGAGGCGATCGCCGAACCGACACGGATCTGTATATCGCACGATGTGTATCAGCAGGTAAAAAATAAGCTGCCCCTCCAGTTCTTCCGTATGGGAGCGATGGAGCTCAAGAACATTGCGGATCCCGTCGAGGTGTACGAGGTTCTTCTCGATACGATCCCCGAGCTTGCGGTGCCGTCCAAGCGGGCACAGCAGGCGGTTCTCAGCAAGCGCGTGGAAGCCGCACCCGCTCTGGAAGCGGAGGAGGCCCAGGAAGCGCGGAGCATTGAAGCGGCGAAAGGCCGAGCCGCCAAAGGCCTTGTGCGGTCTGAGGAAGCCAAGCAAAAGCAGATCGAGGAAATCTATACGCGCGCCGAAAGGTTTTTCGAAGAGGGACGATATGAGGAGGCGGAACGGGAGTTGAATGAGATTTCAAAGATCGACCCGGGATACCTTGCAGCAGCCGAAAAGAAGAAAGATGAGGACGAAAAGAAGCGCCGGGCGGATGAACACATCGCTCAGGCCCGCGCGCTCGTCTCGCAACGGAAGCTCGCGGAAGCAGAGGCGGAATTGAACGAGATCTTCAGGGATTTTCCGCTGTATCCGGCCGCACAGCAGGTCGTCGTCCAGATCGAGGAGGAGCGATACCTCATCCAGGAAGATGAGCGGGCAAAGCGCGCCGCCGACACCGCTCCGCGGGAGCTCTCGCAGGATCAAAAGAAGATTCTGGAGTTTCTCGAACGGGCGCGGAAGGAGCTTGAAGAAGAGAGATTCCAGGATTCACTCTTTACGCTCCGGGAGGTGTTCGTTCTCGACCCGAACAATTCGGCCGCAAGACGGCTCGAGGAGACCATCAAGGAGGCGGAGCGGGCGAAGGTGGAGATGGAACGCGTTGAGGCGGAACGCCAGGCGGAGGAACAGCGAGCGCAGCAGTTATCGGCGTTGCAGAAGAAACTTGAGGCGCAGCGTGCCGCACGCCAAATTGTTCACGAGAAGAAAGGGAAGGTCAATTACAAGCTGATCGCTGTGATCGTCCTCGGTCTGGGAGCGGCGGTCGGGATTTTTGAAGCGACGCCCTACGTTATCAGGATGCTGTTTCCCAACACGACGTCGCTCGTCGCGGTCGCCATGCCCGGAGCGGAGCGAATCGGTGACCCGGTGCAGGATGCTCTTCCGCTGTTGCTGAGCGAGGACTTCGCCCGCTGCGCACACGTCTCGGTCGTGTCGGTGGCACCCGCGCTCTCGGAAGACTCAAAGCCCGCAACACTTGCCGCGTTTGCCGCCGCTTTTCACGTGCGGCACGTGCTCGGCATTTCCGTCGAGCGGAGCGGAGAGAGGCAATCGGTGACCATTCATGTCTGGGATAACGAAGCGCAGGCGACGATGGCCCCCATTCGCCTCGACTTCGCGGATCTCGCGGCGCTTCAGAACATGCGGATGAACATCGTGGAGAAAACCCTCGACCTGTTACAAATCGACTCCCCCATCGATTCGGCACCTCCGTTGAGCCCGAATCCCGCGGCGCTCGCCGCTTATTTCCGAGGGCTTCCGCTCCTGCAGCGGCCGGATCACTCCAACCGAAAACTGGCGGCGTCGGAATTCGCCGAGGCGGTCGCGGACGACTCCACGTTCGGAGCCGCCTGGTCGGCTTACGCCGAAGCTGTCCTCGGAGAGGACGCGTTGGGAACACCCGGCGAGCACGACCCCCTCGAGATGGTCCAGCGGGCCCTGCGCCTGAATCCGGACGACGCCCGCGCACATGAGGCGCTTGGCATCTACTATCGCCTGTCGCAGCATTTTGACAAAGTTTCCGGCGAACTCCAGAAGAGTCTCGATATTCAACCGGCAAACGCGCAATGCTATCGCGAACTGGCTCTCGTCGATCTTGTCGGGGGAGACTATGACACCGCGCTGAAAAACGCGACCGAAGCGCTCGGCCTCGACCCGCACAATCCGTCCTCGCATACAACGCTCGGCCTTGTCCATCAGATGAAGCATGAGTTCGGGCCGGCGGTCAGCGCGTACCAGGATGCCATCCGGTTCGGCGCCGACGATTCGCTCCTCACCACACTGTACGTCCTCGATGCCTGGAACGCGGCGGGACAATACGACAAGGCGGCCGAATACTGCAAGGGTCTTCTCCGCGACTATCCCGACGACTACCGCGCATATTACTGGCTCGGACGCACTTATCAGACCGCGGTCAACACCGACGAGGCGACTCGCGTCCTGAACGATGGACTCGCGGCGGTCAAGAAGGTGGTGGACCAGAACCCCTCGGACGCCGTTGCGCATTCTTTCTTCGCGTTGATGGCCACGCGGCTGGGAAATTGGAGCGACGGCGAATCGGAGATGAAGCGCGCGCGCGAACTGTCGCCGAATTCCGTCGACCTCCTCTACCGCGAAGCCGGCATGTACTCCATCCAGAAGAAGTACCCGAGCGCCGCGGCGTCGTTGAAAGCCGCTGTCGCCAAACGGTACGATTTCTCCCGCATCCTCAACCCCGACCTCCTCCTGTTCTCCAACGAGCCCGAGTTCGCGACGATCATCACCCGACCGACCGAGCCGGCGAACTGACGGCGTTCACGTTCCCTCCTCCAGTGGGATGGTTGCCTCCATCTCATTTTTTGTCTAACTTGCCACCCTTTGTGGCGATACTGTACCACGGACGCTCTCCACTATTGACGGATCCATGAACATCTTCGATGAAATTGACCACCGGGAGCACGAGCAAGTTGTGTTTTGTTCCGACGGAAAAGTGGGTCTGCGTACGATCGTCGCGATCCACAATACCACCCTCGGGCCGGCGCTTGGAGGCGCACGGATGTGGATGTATGCGGGTGACCAGGACGCTCTGCGCGACGCATTGCGGCTTTCAAGGGGAATGACGTATAAAGCGTCGATCGCGGGGCTCAATCTGGGAGGCGGAAAGGCGGTCATTCTCGGCAATCCCGATACGGACAAGAGCGAAGCGCTCTTCCGGACGTACGGGCGATTCATCGATACGCTCGGTGGGAGATATATCACGGCCGAAGACGTGGGGACGGACGTTCGGGACATGGAATGGGTGAGGATGGAGACGAAGCATGTGACGGGGATATCCCGCTCTCTCGGCGGAAGCGGCGACCCCTCTCCCGTTACAGCGCTCGGAGTCTATGTCGGTATCAAGGCGACGGCGCGGGAAGTCTTCGGGTCGGACTCCCTGGCAGGGAAAAAGATTGCGGTGCAGGGAGCCGGGAAGGTGGCCTCCTCCCTGTGCGAGCACCTGGCCAAGGAGGGGTCGAAGTTGTACATCAGCGACATCAACGAGGAACGGGCGAAGACCCTCGCCCGGCGGTTCAAGGCCACGCTCGTCAAGCCGGAAAAAATCTACGATGTCTCCGCGGATATTTTCGCCCCATGCGCACTCGGGGGAATTCTCAACGACAACACGATCCCGCGCCTTTCCTGTGCCATCATTGCCGGTGCCGCGAACAATCAGCTCCTCGACGAGAACAAGCACAATCGAATGCTCGCCGAAAAGGAAATCCTCTACGCACCGGATTACGCGATTAACGCCGGGGGGCTGATCAACGTCGCAAACGAGCTGGAGGGATACAGTGAAAAACGGGCGCTGAAGCAGGCGGAAGGGATCTACGAAATTCTGCGTCAAATCTACAAGATCGCGAAGGCAGACAACGTTCCGACCTCCGTCGCAGCCGACAAGCTCGCCGAGAACCGCATCCACTCCATCGGCCGCATCAAGCAGATCTTTTCCGGCCCCACCAACGGGACGGTGAAGAACGCGGAATCCGCGCACAAGCACAGGTAATATCCCACATCATCAACCACGCCTGAATCATGTCCGCGAAGCGACGCGTCGTCCGGGAAAGAGTCCTCCAGGCGTTGTACGCCTACGAACTTTCGCACGAACCCATCGAGGGGATTATCGAGACCGTTGCGGGCGACCTGAAGCGCCAGAAGACATCGTTCGATTTCGCGCACAAGCTCATCTGCAAGGTCGTGGAGACGTCGAAGGAGCTCGATGGGCTTATCAAAAAAAGGGTTGAGCATTGGGAATTCAGCAGGATTGCCGTTATCGACCGCATCGTTCTTCGGATGGGGATTTGCGAGCTCCTGTACTTCGACGACATCCCGCCAAAAGTTTCCATCAACGAGGCGATCGAGATCGCCCGTGCGTACAGCACCGAGAAGAGCGACAAGTTTGTAAACGGCGTCCTCGATTCCATCCTCGACGACCTGAAGGCCGAAGGGAACCTGAAGAAATCGGGAAGAGGCCTCCTCGAAGCGTCCATCCGCCATCCTAATCCGCGATGAACGCTCCGCCCCAGCCGGCAACCCGGTGGCAAATTTTTTGCTGGACCCTCTTTGATTTCGCCAACACCGGCTTCTACGTCATCATCATCACGCTTGTCTTTCCGATCTATTTCAAGAATGTAATCGCCGGGGGGAACGAGGCCTACTGGGGCCGGACGATTTCCGCATCGATGCTCATCACCGCCGTCCTGGGCCCCTTCCTCGGGTCTGTGGCAGATGCGACGAGCCGTAAAAAAATGCTGCTCGCGATATTCACCGGGGCATGCGTCATTTCAACGGCAGGCCTTTACTGTACGGGACAAGGAACACTCTGGGCAGCCGTTACCCTGCTGATCGTGGCAAATGTAGGGTTCGAAGGGGGGACGGTATTCTACGACGCGTTTCTGCCCGAGATCTCCACGCAGAAAAATTACGCTCGAATTTCAGGATACGGTTTTGCCGTCGGATACCTCGGTTCGTTCGCAACGCTCCTGATCATCCTCCCGATTCTGTCTCACGCCAACCCCGCTTCCGACAATGTGCGGGTGACCTTTCTCATCGCCGCGGCGTTCTTCGCCTTCTTCGCGCTCCCGCTTTTTCTCTTCCTTCACGAGCATCGCCAGAGGCCGAGTCGTCCAGAATCCTTCATCCTGGCCGGATACGAACGATTGAAGAATACGGTCGCTCACATCCGTCAATATGATTCCATCGAACGTTTCCTCGTGGCTTTTTTTGTCTACAACGACAGCATTCTGACCGTCATTTTCTTCTCCGGTATTTTCGCGGAACACACTCTTGGGCTCACCTTGGAAGAGCTCGTCTATTTCTTCCTTCTCGTTCAGGGCTTCGCCCTTCTCGGAAGCGTCGCATTCGGCGTCGTGACCAATCGACTCGGTCCACGTCAGGTAATCGGCGTGACGCTTCTTATCTGGCTCGCCGTTGTTGGAGCCGCCTATACGATACAATCGAAAGAGGCCTTTTTTCTCCTCGGCGCCGTCGCGGGCATTGCCCTCGGCTCGTCCCAGTCGACCAGTCGCACCATGATGGCGCTTTTGACTCCGTTCGAAAAGCGCGCTGAGTTTTTTGGGTTTTATGACGGCTTCTTTGGAAAAGCATCAGCCGTCGTCGGCCCCCTCATCTTCGGCGAAGTCTCACACCGGTTTGGACAACGCCCGGCCATTCTCACGATCGGCGGATTGCTGGCCGTCGGCCTCCTCCTGCTGTTCCGGGTGCCCGACGTAAGGCCCGCCGGCGCGGGCATCGTTGAGGCGTAGCATGCGGGAAATCATGTTATCGCGACGCCCGGGGTACAATTGTCGGAGGGCCTTGTCCATCCACTCCTTTCTCCTGGCGGTATGCAGTTCCCTTTTCGTGTCCGGCTGCGTCCAGGAGAAGAAGGAGACGCCCACGACGGGACATCTGTTTGTTCTTGTTCCGCAAAGTCCGTCGCCGGTGTTGGTGGGAGAAATCGACGAGTTTCTGCGTCTCTACGGCGAGCATGGAGCGCACATTTCGTATCGAGTGACATCCTCCGAAATGGCGATCGACGATTTCGTCAAAGATTCTATGAAACTGATATTTTCGACCAGACGCCTGTCCGAGTCTGAACGACGGTCGGTCGAAAAAAAATGGGGATCACCCGTCGAGATTGTTGTCGCGTACGACGCCGTCGCGCTGGTGGTAAGCAAGCGGAATCCTGTGGCGGAGATTTCCACGCGGGAATTGGAGGGGGTCATCACGGGGAAGATCGAAGGGTGGGATCAACTTGCCCGACGCAACGGAGCGCGCGGAAAGATCAACCTGGTGGTTCAGAATTCCTCAGACGAGCTGGCCTTCCTGCACGGCGCCTCCCCGAAGGAAATATTCAAACCCGCCCGCCTGACGTTACCGCCAACGCCGACCGAATGTCTGGCGCTCGTTGCGCGTGATCCCCTTGCACTGGGGGTTGTGGGACTCGGCTGGCTCGATTCAGCCCGGTCGAAAATAAAGACACTGAAGGTCGGCCAGCTCGCCGTGGAGGATTCCGCTTTTGGGGCGGTCCCGGTGCAGGCGATCGGGAGCTATTTTACGCCGCACCCTGCATACATCTATCAAAAATTCTACCCTCTCCGTCGCGCGATTTACCTCTACAACCGGTCGGAGGGCTTCGACCTCGCCGCGGGATTCACCACATTCGTCGCGACGCGCGAGGGACAGCAGATCTTCCTCCAGCGCGGATTCGTTCCGGGCACACAGCCCATCAGACTACGCCCCTCAGCTCCCTGACCCCGGAAATAACAAACCCGCTCCATCGCTGAAGCGGGTTTGAATCGATTCGCCCCTTGCCGGGGTTAGTACTCGGCCCCGAGAGAGAAGTAGTACACGGGCTCCGAAAAACCCTGCCAGTTGAATCGCCACGCGACGTCGATCCTCAGGGGGAATCCGAGGAAAAAGAGACGCGCGCCGAATCCCGTCCCGACCAGGAGGTCGTTCATCACGGTGGAACCCGATGCATCCGTCGTGAAGCCCTGCCATTCGCTCGTATTGCTCCACGCGGAACCCATATCGATAAAGGCCGCACCGAGGATATTCTGGAACCCGACCGGCAGCGCCCCGAGAATGAGGTACCGGACGAGCGGAAACCGAACTTCCAGATTCGTCAGCAGAAAACGCGTTCCGTTTTGCGCGTTGTAGTCGAATCCCCGCAACGGAAGAACCGGCGTCAAGAAAGCGTAATCCTCCACATTGACGATGGGAATCGTCCCGTTATTGAACTGTCGGTTGATCCATCCGTCCGTCCCGCCGATGAAGAAGAACTGCCGATTCGCTCCGTCGCTGAGCCCTCCCGAGAGCCGGAATGCAAACACATAGTCGTGCAGGAACTTTGTGTAATCGCGGTAGTCGAAAACATAGGTGTACAGGTCGAGCGCGTTGTTGTTGTATTTCGTGCTTCCGTAGAACGTGAAATTGAATCTCGACCCGTTATTCGGGGCAAACCAACCCCCCTGCCAGATCGAATTGTCGTTGACATAGCTGAGCGACGGAAGGACGAACGATCGATCCTGCGACGGCTCGGTCGGATCATCAAGGTTGTCCCGGGCGAGGTTCAGCCAGTTGAGCGAGAAATCGAGTCGCGTAAAACGGTCGATCGGATACGAGGCCGAGCCGACAAGACCCCATGAAGTGAAGCGGTAGAGATAGTCGTTGAGGATAAGAAATCGCGCGGTGTGGAACGCCTGGAACCCATAATCCGTGCGATCCGGAAGATAAAAGTATGAAAGGCCGTAATCGCTGTTCTTCAGGTCGAGGAGAAGATTCGTCTGGAAAACGATCTGATGGTCTCCGAGCATGTCGCTGAATGCCATCAGCGTCGTACCCTGCAAACCGTAGAAGGTGTTGTAGTTTGCCGTTCCGTAGACCAGGTCGGGCGTAAAGTTCAGCTTGTACTTATGGGGGACGTAATTCCCTTCGCTGTCCTGGTTGTTTACGACTTCGAATTTTGTGATCGGGGGCGGGCCGATCGTATCCTTGGGTATCGTCCCTTCCGAGAACACGTAATTCTTGAGGTCGACTTTTGAGCTTCCGCGGTACTGCGCATCATTGTCCGTCGTGTCCGCCAGGACGATGATGTTGTTGCGGGCGGAAACCGTGTCGCTCGAAATCGTCGTGTTGAGCACTTCCTTGGGTTTTTCCTGACGCGGGAGTGCCAGCTTCTGCTTGACGTACTCGGTCGGCTCGAGCTCGGTGACGCTGAGCTTCCGGTCGAATGGCCGGAGCATCAAATAGATGTCGAATCCCGCCTCGTTGAGGGACGAGAAGACAAGCTTCGATCCGTCGCGCGATGCCGAAAGCTGGTAGATCGCGCTGATGGAGTTGGTGATGGGGACATCCGTGCCGGCCTGAAGGTCGTGCAGATAGATGTTGTTAATCCCGTTCCGGTCCGAAATGTAGAGCAATTTTTTCCCGTCCGGCGAAGGAATGGGCAAGACTTCATCGCTGTTCGGATAGTCGGTGATCCGAGTCATCTTCCTTGTCGCGACGTCGATGGAGTACAGGTCTCGCTGGTTGTAATCGAAGTCGGAGATCCGGAATCGACTCGGAATCGTTGCGGGGTCGGTGTAGCCCCGACGGTCGGATGAGAAAAAGATGGTCTTGCCGTCCGGCGAGTAGACGGGGTCGAAATCCGAGAAGATGTCGTCCGTAAGATTCGTCAGCTCTTTCGTTTTGATGTTGTAGATGTAGATGTCGGACTGCGGGGCCTTGATGCCCTGGAAGGCAATGTTGTCTCCGTCGGGCGACCATGCAACGGAAAAGATCCCATCCAGCTCGGGTTCTATTTTTTCCTGATCGCCCGAGTCGACGTCGATGACCATGATCGCATCGCGCTCGCCCGCTTTGACGGCAAGGGCGATTTTCTTTCCGTCCGGAGACCACGTGATCCCCGGCGTGATGATGTGGAGTTCTTCGAAGTTCTTCGTCCTCTGCCCGCTCACGAGCTTCTTGATCACCTCGCCGTCGATGGCGGACATGAGGTAGATGTCGAAGTAGTCGTTCCGGTCGGAGAGGTACGCGATCTTGTCTCCCTGCGGAGAAATGGCCGGGCTGGTATTATAAAAATTTCCGTCCTTCACGTGAAACGTCAATTGCTTATGGCTGAAGTCCGCCGGCTCTTCCCGGGTCGCGACGTCGGGCCAGTAGAGGACTTTTTGCTCTTTCTGCCACCGGTCCGAGAGTTCCTTGATGGAAAGGCCAAGCGTCGACCGGAATGCCTGTTCGAAACTTCGGGTCCCCTTGGATCGATGAATGATCTCGGAGATCTTCTGTTCCCCATATTTCGTCGCAATGTAGTGCCAGACCGATTGTCCGCCCCGGTAGGCAAAGTATCCCCCCAGGTAATCGATCGGCGGGAGGTAGTTGTGAACCGTCGCATCGCGCATGAACATGTCGGAGTTTGCATCCCACCCGAGCGATGCGTACTCCGCCAGACCCTCGTTCATCCACATGGGAATCTCGGGCATGCGTCCGGTGACGAGCGACTGGATTGAGCCGCCGTAGAACATGTCGTTCAATATGGCATGGATCAGCTCGTGGGCAATCACGTGGCGAAACTGGCTGTAACTTCCCTCGAACGGAACGACAACCCGGTTCTTAAAGAGTTCCGTCACACCGCCGACCCCCTCTTCGAGGTACTCGTCGAGGACGTTCGTCTGCTGGAATTCGTTGTGAGAATTGTAGACAACAATCGATATTCGATTGTTGATTTCGTACCGAAGGAGCTTCTTGTGGTGATTGTAGGCCGCCTCTGCGGCATCGGCTGCGAACGAGGCGAGTTCGTAACCATCCTGGGAATAATAAACGTCAAAATGGTCGGTCTGAATAAATTCCCATTGGAAGTCCTTGTACTGGACTTTGTTCTTGCCAAACACGGAATTCTGGGCTGCAGCAGGAGGGACAAGCACGTACAGGGCCAAGACCGCTCCAATCAACCTTTTCATTCGATCACTCTCCTCTCACGGCCCTTAGGGGCAAACATATGGTAGCCAAATTGGGAAGAAAAATCAACCAACGCAGACCTGCAAATCGCATGCCGTCAGCGTCGATGAGCCCTTCGTGTCGACCCCGACTTCTCCTCAAGTTCAACGAGCGAAAAATCTATCTGGCGACCTTCCGGATTGACCTTGACGACTTTAACCGACACAGTGTCTCCTAAACGGTACTGTCTCCCCGTCCTTCGGCCGACCAGGGCATATTTTTTCTCGTCATACACAAAGTAATCACCCCCCATATCCCGCACGTGAACCAGGCCTTCGACGAGAAGGTCGTTCACTTCGACGAACATTCCAAAGTGGGTCACACCGGAAACGACGGCCTGAAATTCGTCTCCCAGGTGCCGCTTCATATATTCGACCTGCATGACCTTGACGGCAGCACGCTCGGCTTCCAGAGCAAGGCGTTCCGTCTCTGACGCCTGTTTTGCGATCGCCGGGAGCGTTTTGCGGACTTGCTCCCGCTCTTGCAGGGCCATTCCCGCCGCATAGCGCTTGAGGAGACGATGGACGACCAGGTCCGGATACCGCCGGATGGGCGACGTGAAGTGCGTGTAGTAGTCGAACGCGAGTCCGTAGTGACCGATGTTGCGCTCCGAGTAAATCGCTTTCGCCATCGAGCGCAACGCAACTTCATTGATCACATTTTCGACGTCCGACCCCTTGATTTCCTGAAGGAGCTTTTGCAAGGCCTTGGATGAAACCCCTCCGTCGGCCGGAAGTTTGAAACCAAATTTCTGGACGAAGTTTGAAAGCTCCCGAATCCTGTCCGGATCGGGGGAATCGTGCACCCGGTAGACGAAGGGCTTGGCGTGTTCTTCCTTCCGTGCCAGGCCGATATGTTTTGCGACCATTTGGTTTGCGAGAAGCATGAACTCTTCAACGAGACGATTACTGTCATGCCGGACTTTTTTTATGATGGCGGTGGGCTTCCCTTTTTCATCAAACTGAAATTTCGCCTCCGCAGAATCGAAATCAATGCTTCCTTCCTTCATCCGCTTCCTGGTCAAAACCTTGCTGAGCTCAAACATGCTGCGAATCACGGGGACCAGTGCGCTGTCAGATTTTCGCAGTCCGGTCGAGTCTCCCTCGATCACGCTTTGCACTTCCTCGTAGGTGAAACGCCGGGCGCTCCGAATCACGCTCTCGGCAATTTCATAACCTTTGACCACGCCCGCCGTGGTGAGGTTTATGAACACCGAGTACGCCGGGCGGTCCTCGTCCTGCCGCAGACTGCAGAGATTGGTCGAAAGCCGCTCCGGCAGCATGGGGATGACGCCGTTCGGAAAATACACGCTGGTCCCCCGCTGGAGCGCTTCGCGGTCAAGGATGTCGTTTTCGCGCACATAATACGAGACGTCCGCGATGTGGACGCCGAGCCGGAGGAGACCTCCCTCGATGGGCTCAAGCGATACCGCATCGTCAAAGTCCTTGGCGTCCTCGGGGTCGATGGTGAAACAAACGCGGGACCGGAAATCGACGCGACGACGCAGCTCGGCCGCCGGGATCTCCGCGGGAAGACTCTCCGCTGCTGCGAGCACCTCCCGCGGGAACGCGAGGGGCAGTCGGAATTCACGCGCAACCGAGAGGATTTCGGCCGAAAGCTCTCCCGACTTTCCGAGCACTTCAACGACCCGGCCTTCGGGCTCAAGCGTTTCCTTACCCCATGAATCGATTTCCACGAGCACTTTATCCCGTTCTTTCGCCCCCATCACGTGCCTGGCCGATATGGCAACACGCGGCGCCACGCGTTTGTCGTCCGGGATGACCACGAACCCAAGGCGCGACTTTTCCAGGACGCCCACGACCGACGAGCGCGAGCGTGTGATGACGCGGACAACCTGACCCTCTCTCCGCGTGTCTTCATCCTTCCGGCGCTTTGGAGTCGACGAGACGGAAATTTCCACGGTGTCGCCGTCCGTCGCGTTGCCGAGCCCCGGGGCCGGCACAAAAATCTCTTCGCCGGAATCGTCGGCCGTGACGAATCCATACCCCTGCCGGGACAAGTGGAGTTTTCCTTTGAGAATATCCTGCGTTCGCACCTGGGAGAATTCCTTTCCGCGCGCGCGATGAAGCTTTCCGGAGTCCTGCAAACCGCGCAACGCTTGTCTGAACACCTCGTATTGTTTGTCGGACCGATAACCCAACCGGCGCGCCATTTCCTTGCTCTTGAAGCGCCGGCCCGGATTCTTCTCGAGAAACAGAAGTATTTCTTCCTGAATCGCTTCCGTCGATTCAGTCATCGGGAGTGTTGCAGAGGCGGCACCCTGATGGAGGTTAGAATGAGATGCGGTAGAAGATTCGCGCCCCGTTCGAAGCTGTGCGGCGCTCGTCGTTGATGTCGACTCCCTCGACACGCCGTTCGAGCGTCAGAATCAGATTCCGCAATTCGGTCCTTCCGACGATACTGCTCATCGGGACCTCGACGCTGGCGTTCGTGTTTCCCAGGTCATTCCAGATCTGTCCGCCGAACCGGATCACGGCATCGCCCACCTGGCCCGTGAGGCGGACGTCGGCGGCGTCACTCAACGACCTGTTGCCCCCATAATACAGCACGTCGACCGACTGGATGATTCCCGTCTCACGACGCAGCATTTCGGTGAGCGGACCCGAGAGAACTCCGGACGCCAGGCCGTACCCGACGTTCGTGCCGAGGAGGCCCCGGCGCTGCTGGTCCGACAGTTCATCGCGGAACTGGTTGCTCAGGATGAACGAAATTCCGTCGGACTCCGCGTCCCGCTTGGTGTCCTTCTGCCCGCCGATCTCAAGGGACATCTTGGGTTTCGGCTCCTTCCTCGTTCCCGTGATGTCGATGATCACGGCAACCTTCTCCCCTTTCCCTTTTTCACCCGCAACCGTGGACGTATCGTGCACTCCTTCGTAGCGCGCCGAAATATTCAACTCCGGATTGAGCGGATCGCCTGTGAAGAGCAGCGTGCCCGTGGCGCTGATCTTCTTGAAAAAGTTGTAATACGACCGGCCGCCCACCTGTACCTCTCCCGTCAGCTGAGTCGATGTGGGAGTCTTTGAGAAAGAAAGCGTGCCCTGCAGGTCCGCGAAGAGTTCCTCATTCGTCTGGGACGAAAAAACGAATTTCAGGAGCGTTGGCCCCTGCATGTCGATGCGGATATCATAGTTGATCGCGTCCAGGAATGATTTGTGTTCCGTCTCGACCGGTTCGACCACGCTGGAGGACGGGGTCAACTGCGCCAGCAACCGGTCGGCTTCGGACTTCGGAACTGCCTGTGCCGCCGGCGCACTTTTCGTCCGCGATGTGTCGTCGGTAAAGAACACGCGGACGGAGCGGTTCGAGAATGTCGGTACATCCCGCTCCGAAGGAAGGACGAGACTCGCGCTCTTGATGACCATGTCGCCGCGAAGCGCCGATTGCGCCAGCGAACCCTGCCATCGGATTCCGCTCTCCCCCGTAGCCGCAAACAGGTTTCCGTAGAGACTTTGATTCTGGTGGAAGTTCGATTCGCTCATGAGCAAGAGCTGGCCCGTCGCGAGAAGGTCGAAGTCCTTGAACTTCAATCCCTCCATCGTGAAGGAACCCGAGATCTTCATCAGCCCGTCGGTTCGATCCTGGGGGATGTTCCTGATCACGAGGTTCTCGAGGCGGATCCGGTCGCCGGAGGGAATGAAATCGCCGCTGAGCGTATACACGATGCCGAGGGGTTTGAAGAGGAATCGCGCATTCTGAATGGACATTGTTCCCTCGTACAACGGAGCGTCGATCGGACCGCGCATTCTCATGTCGCACACCATCAGTCCGGTGAGGTTCGCGAGCTCGGGGATAAACGGCTCGAGGTATTCCATCCTGAATCCGTTCGAGCGGAGCGTCAGGTCGAGGTCACCCAGGACGTGCCCGGAGTCTCCGCCGGCGAGTGAAAAGTTGTACGGAAGCGTTCCCGACAGGAGCAGATCCGGCGCGGTAAGCGTATCCTGAGGGCGGCTCCGAAATTTGAGAAAGAGGGCGAGGCGCTTTTCCGCATAGGATGCGCGTGTCTCGATCGAACCGAGAACGCGGTCGCGGTCCCGCACACCGTCGGCCCTCATATTCAGGGCGAGTTCGGGCCGATCGAAGCGTCCGCGGAATGCAAGGGAAGCATTGACTTCGCCGCCGACCTCAGAAACCGATTGCGCGAGCGGGCTCCGGGCGAGGATCGTCCGGAGATTGGTCGCTAGGAATCCGCGGATTTCCAGTGACAGGTCCGAGACGCCGGCGGGGTCAAAGTATCCCTCGGCGTCAACTTCTTCCGCCCCGTGCGCAAGGTGCATGTCCTGGACGCGCACTCCATCCCGTCCCAGGGTCAGATTCACCGGGTCAGTATTCGCAAAAGCATACGACCCGGTCTCGACCCGAAAGTCTGAAAGATCGACATCGAGAAGCCTGTCCCGAACCCGCGCAGTTCCTTCCAGCTCGGTCTCAACCGTGGAGTCGATCAACGTCGCACAATGGAACGAGGCGGAATCACCCTCCTCCATCATGGTCACCGAGGGATTTTGCAGGAGAGTTTTGTCGATCCGCACCTCATCTGCATGCACGTCGAGGGATGAGCTGAACGATTGAGTGCCGGAAAACCGCGAGAGGCCGTCGAGATAAAATTTTACCGTTGCATTCTGCGCGCCGTAGGTCTTGCGGGAGACGACATACGTGCCTTCGTTCATCGTCGCTTCGCCGTTCACCAGCATGTCGTCGGCGTTTCCGACGATTTCACCGCTTATCGTCCCCGACCCGGCGATTCGCTGCTGTAAGAAAACTCCGAGAGGATAAAGGTTTTTCACGCGAACGTCGTAACGCGCTTCGACCGGATCACTCGTCGATGGGGCGGAGAGGACAAAACCCGGCCCACCGACGGCCGACCCGGGGGACCGGAGCGAGTCCAGCGTCTGGATCCGACGGTCGACCATGTCCCCGATGATTTCTCCGCCGTCCCGGAACGCGTTGACGATCGAGGGGGGCGTGAACTCGCCGAAGATGTCGACGTCGGCGATATCGGTATTCAATCGCAGGCGATGACGCGTGCTGTCGAGCGCGTCATAGCGGAGTGCAACGGTGGAACTGTCGAACGATTCGTCGCCGTATGACGAATGCAGGAAGTGAATCATGATCGTGTCATGACGGGCGACGGTCCCGGGGACGCTCCCCGTTGCCTTGATCCCGAACGAGAGGTCGCTGGCATACCGCTGGTCTTTCAGAAAATCCTCCAGGTCGAGCGAGTTGACCGTTCCGTCGAATGCATAACGCTCAAAGCGACCGTTCACGGCCTGGAGTTTTCCCGTGAGGTCAATTCTTGTGGATTGGAGATTCGCGCTCGTGTGGGCGTGGAGAATCCCCTGATTCATGTCGGCAATGAGAACGGTATTATCCACGCTCAACCCGCGAAACTCCGAGGTGTCGATCTGAATTTTCGCGATTCCCGTGATGCGGTCCGGCTCCACCCCCTCGCCGTTCACGGTCGCGTGCACATCCAGGCTGCTCTGCAACTCTTCGTCCCCGGTCAGGGTCGCCAGATTGAATCCTTCCGTCCGTACATCCCCGTCGTAGCGGAATCCGTCCGTGAGGTCGATCGTTGCAGCCGCGTCGACTTCTCCCGCATTCGACGTCCCGGCGAGATGACATTTGAATGTCTGCGGAGAACCATCGAACGTGAAGAAGCAGGAGAGCTGGTCGAGGGAGCCGAGGCGTGGAAACTGCAGCCCCGGGAGATGCTCGCGGAGGTCGGCGACATTGAGCAGGTTGTCGACGCTCGAAACGTTCAGCCGGAGGTCCTTCGGCCGGTGAAGGTTGGCGATGGTCCCCTCAAAGTGCAGAGTCGAACGGGGTGTTTCGACGGATCCCTGCTCGACGACGAGCTTTCCAAAAGACCCGCCGCAACGAATCTGCAGACGGAAGTCCCGGTCGAGAAAATCTACCCAGGGGTAGAGAAAGCGCTTCAGCTCTCCCGCATCGAGATTGTCCACTTTGAGGTTTACCGTCACCGGGGCCGATTCCAGCTGCTCCAGGGCGCGAACGTGTCGGATGTCAACGGACCGCATGGCGGCGTCGAGCTTCAGCCGCGAGCGGCCGGTTTCCAGGAGCAGGTTCCGCACGCTCACTTCCCGGTTCGAGACGGTGAATTCTCCGCGAACATGTGAAATCTTCACAGAGGGCTGGGACGATGAGCAGGTGAGCTCTTTGACTTGCAGAGCGTACTTGTCGTCGGCAATCTGAACAGCCGCACTGAGGTTCAAATCTTTGAGTCTGATGCGTGAATAATCGAAAAGACTGTCGGCAAGCGGTGCGGAACGGCCGAGCAGAGCGAGGGAATCGGTCAGATTCATCGAGGCCCCGACGATTTCTACGCGACGAAGATCAATCGGCCATCCGCCTTTGGACGTGTCGGGTGGCGTCGGCAGGAATAGCCGGTCAAAATTCCAGCGCCCGTCCCCCTGACGGTAGAGTTGGATGGTCGGATGCTGGACCGTCACCCGGCTGATCGCGGCGCGCTTCAGAAGGAACGCCAGCGGGTCATAGTGAAATTCAATCCGGTCGGCGTAAAAAAGCGGGGCGCCGGCGTTCTCCAGCTCTACACTGTCGACCGACACTCCGGTGATGAGATTACCCTGGATCCTTCCGATCGTGAGGCGACCGGCGATGAGCTTTTGGGAGTTTGAAAGAATGAAGTCGCGCAACGATGAGCGGAAGACACGCGTTTGAGTAAAAGCGGCGATTGCGACAGTGACGAATACAATGATCGCACCGACGTAATAAACGCCCCTCAGCACTTTTCTTACTGCCAGTTTCATCGGTCCCCATCCATCACGAATGCAACTCCGCTCCTCCTCTCATCCCGCGGATTCTCCCGATAATCCCGGATGTCGAGCGATCGGACACGATCGGGATCGTCCGAACACTTCCCCCGGCTTGTTCGACGATCTCTTTCCCCACAACATCCTTCACGTTCCAGTCCGCACCCTTCACCAGAATGTCGGGCACGATCTCACGGATCAATTCAAAGGGCGTATCCTCATCGAACAAACACACGAAGTCTACATCCTTGAGCGCCGAGAGGACAAACGCCCGATCCTCCTCACTCACGATTGGTCTGCCATTTCCCTTGATCCTTCGGACAGAATTATCCGAATTGACCCCGACAATCAGAACATCCCCGAGCGCTTTTGCGCTCCCAAGATATTCGACGTGTCCACGGTGTAAAATGTCAAAACATCCATTCGTAAATACGACCGTACGCCCCTGCTGTTTCAACTTCGCCCGGATTTCCCTGAGGTTTCCGCGGAGGACGACTTTACCCATTTCTTCAATCCCCCGAATGATTCGACCGCTCCAGGACGCCGTCGAGGAGACGTTGCCGGTCGATTGGGACAATGCCGACTTCACCGCAGACGATTCCCCCGGCATGGTTTGCGAGAGTCGCCGCTTCCTTCATTGTCGACCCCGCGGCGAGGGCGATCGTCAGCGTCGAAACCACCGTATCTCCCGCCCCCGAGACATCCGCTACCCGACGGGCCGCGGTTGGCACGTGGGTTTTTTCGCCCGACCTTTCAAGAAGAATCATCCCCCTCTCTCCGAGCGTGAGAAGCACATTTTCCGCCTTCAACCGGGCGAGCAGATCGCGTCCCGCCGCTTCTGCATCTTCGTCTGTCGTCAGGCGGATGCCGAGCGCTTCCTCCGTTTCCTTCCTGTTGGGTTTGAAGACCGTGACGTTTTCGAAATCAAAAAAATTGTTGAATTTGGGGTCGACGGTGACGATCTTGCCGTGCGTTCTCGCAAACTGGATGGTCTGACGAATGACGTGTTTCGTCAGCACGCCCTTGTTGTAATCCTGGAGGATGATCGCGTCGAGCGATTTCCCCTCGTTGCGAAGAATCGTCGAAATCTTTTTCTGCACGTCCGGCCCGACTTCCGAACGGACTTCATGGTCGATACGAACGACGTGCTGGCTGTGTGCGATGACGCGGGTCTTCAGCGTCGTCGGCCGGGATTTGTCTGTAACGATTCCCGTCGTGGGAAATCCGGCTTTCTTGACAATTCCCTTCAGGGCTTCACCATCTTCATCATCCCCGACCACTCCGACGAGAATCGGAATGCCGCCGAGCGATGCAATATTGTTCGCGACGTTCGCCGCACCGCCGAGACGCGTCGACTCTTCTGAGACTTCGACCACGGGAACCGGCGCTTCGGGCGAAATCCGATTGACCGAACCCCAGTAATAGCGGTCCAGCATGAGGTCGCCCACGACGGCGATGCGCTTTCCTTTGAAGGCGCGAAAGAGCTTGTCGAGTTTTTGTCTGGTAAAATCCACCATGCTTCGTCCCTAAACTGAGTAATATACCCAGATCTCGAGGGACAAGCAAGAAAACGGGCTGAGTCCTCAATGCGGCATGCTCCAACTTATTAAGGGAGCGTCTTGCTGCACGTGCTTGGCCCGCGCATCGACACGGGGTCTCAACATCCGACCGGCAGGCGGGGATGCGCCCGCTTGCCTCTCACGACTGACTTCGACGCGCAGGCCTCCGGCGCAAATTTCGATGTGACGGTTGCCTGGAATCAGGACACGACCAGAGAACGAGCCCCGGCCGCGGGCTTCGGACGGAAACAGATATAACGGGGAATCGAAACCGGGAGTCGATTGCGAGGGGATGAGCGGGAACTTTCGAGCGCTTACTTACTTTTCTGCGAGGAGTGCGGCAATCTCGTTTTCCGTGACGTCATATTGACCCTCGCCGATGCGAACGTACCGGATGACTCCCCTCTTGTCGATCAGATAAATGACGGGCCAGTATTGCTGATGGTAGGCATTCCACGTTTTGTAGTCGTTGTCGGTCACGACAGGGTAGCTCACGCCGAGCTGGCGAACCTCTGCTTTCAATGCCTCGAATTTTTTCTCGCGATCCAACTCGGGAGTATGGATGCCGATCATGACGAATTCATTCCCGCGGAATTTGCCAAACCAACTCTTCATCGACGGAATCGTGTTCCGGCAATTCCAGCAGCCAAAGGCCCAGAATTCCACGAGCACGACTTTTCCCCTTAGTTCCGCAATTCGCAGGGGAGCCGAATTCAGCCACTGCCCGGCTGCTATCTCGGGTGCCGGTTTGCCGACCCAGCTGAACTCATCTTCAATTCTTCCCGAGGACGGGGCGATGGAGAGAAGTATGGCAGTAAGGAGTGCGGTCAAGGGCGTGGCGCAATCATCGCGCGGACGGTTGGGGGATGGATGGAGACTTCCGTGCAGGTTCCTTCTTCCAGCCGGTGATCATCGAAAGAAAATTCGACCAACCCGAAATTGTAACCATGAAAATATGACCCAGGAAAAAGAAAACAAACGCGGTTGTAAATAGAAAATGCCAGATGCGGGCGGTATCGTAGCCGCCGAAGAGGGCTGTAATACCTTGAAACTGCACGGGCCAGTAGATCGATATGCCGGTCAGGAGCGATCCGAGCGCCAATACGGGGAGCGACGTGTAGGCAAGCTTCTGGAGCGCGTTGTATTTCTGAACCGGGGGATGATTTTTTCGAATACGAAGATAGTATTGAACCATCGGCAGGACGCCCGCGACGTCGCGACCGCGGAAAATTGTCGTTCGCCGTCCGTGCCGGGTCGCGATATTATAGACAACCCAGATCAGACCGTTGACCAGGAAGATCCACATGCCGAGAAAATGCCACATGCGTGCACCGGCGAGCCAGCCGCCGAGCGTGACGGAGTCCGGGATGGTGAAACTCCAAATGGGTGACGCGTTGTAGATTCTGAGGCCGCTCGCCACCATGAGCCCAAGAGCGACAAAGTTCAACCAGTGTGTAAGCCGAATGATGAACGGATGCTGGTACTCTTTCATCGGGGCCGGAGCGCTCATAGCGAGTCGGGCTTGCAGATGGGGCAAGGTTTATAGTTCAGGCGTCTGGCCTCCCCGGCGGTCATCACGGTGGTCTTCGCCATGTGAACCGGAGGGCAATTTTCTCGATGGTACGTTTTCGTCTTATCGATGGCGACGACGGATTTCTTCGGAGAAACGGTGCAGCTGAGAAGAGCGGTTCCGGCGAGCACGAGAACCAGCGTCACAAATCGCATTCGGCGCATCAGAGTCCCGCAAACCAGTCGTAACCCTGGTCTTCCCAGTATCCCCCGGGTTTTTCGTTCGTCACGACGAGCTTTGTGATCCACTTCGCGCTTTTGTATCCGAGCTTCGTGGGCATGACAATCCGGACGGGAGCGCCGTGGGAAATCGCAAGCGGCTTTTGATACGCTTCGTAGCACAAGAGCGTCTGCTCGTGAAGAGCGCTCGGCATGTCATACGACGTCGAGTAGTCATCCCCGCATTCGACGGCCAGGTAGCGGGCGTTCGGGTCGGCTCCGGCTGCGCGAAGGAAATCCCGGAGACGGGTTCCGCCCCACTTCGGGATCATGCTCCATCCCTCAACACAGCAATGGCGGGTGTTCATGATGTGTTTTGGGAATGCACAAATCTGCTGGAGCGGGTAGTCGCCCGGTTTTGAGACGAGCCCTGTCACAGTCAGCTTCCAGTTCGCGACATCGATGTCGGGGTCTTCGGCGTCCTTGCCATTCACGCGGAATCCATCCTCCGGAGTGAGGTCCTTGTCGGCGTATTCCGGCGCCGGTTTTGACGGGTTGAAGACCTTGGACTGAAACCAGTCGTTGAACCTTTGAACCGACCTCAGGAACGATTCCGTGCCGGGCCCCGGAGTCGCGTCGCATCCCGCGAGAAAGATGGCCGGGGTCAATCGCAGGATGTCCCTGCGACTGAAGAAGGGGCGTCCAACATTCCCTGGATTCACACGTCACCTCCCTCTGAAGCGAACAGGTTCATTTGAATGCATCAAGGAACTCGGGGTCGCGTCGATACTTGTCCAGGAAAACGTCCTGGATCATCAGTTGGTTCCCCCGCTTTCCGTATTCACGAGCCCGCCCGATCCACTGAACGACCGTGTGAAGATCTCCTTTGAGGGCGGCGACCCGTGCAAGCTCGAATGCAACATCGGGATTTCCGGGCCGATCCGCAAGGATGGCCTGAAGGTCGGCTTCCGACTGCCGGAACTCTCCGTTGACGGCCGCGACGAGGCTGCGCGCGATACGAAGCAAGCGGCTCTCGGGATACTCTGCGAGTTTTCGTTCAATAATTTCGAGAGATTTCTTGAAATCCTCCGCGGCGGCGGCCTCATTTCCCTCGAGCTTGAGAATCATGCCGCGATAGAGATACGTATCCGATTTTGCGTCCCGTCCGGTTTCATCCGTCACGTGTGTTTTCGTAAGGAGGTCTTCGATGATCCGGCGCGCGTCGTCAAATTTGCGAAGATGGACCATGTACGGGAGTGCGGTGATCAGGGTGTACCCGCTTTTGTTACCATGCTCGAGGATGTGACAAAGGTCGCGATAGCACTCTTCGGGCTTGTCGAACATGCTGTAGATCCACGCCCGCAGCCCGTAGGTGTCATGGTGATGCGGGTCGAGCTTTATTGCGGTATTGATGAACTCGAGCGCCTCCGATTCCTTTCCGTCGAATGCTGCTGTCATCCCTTTCATCATCCAGGCGAGAAAATGATTCGGCGCGATCCGAAATGCACGGTCGACCATTTCACGAAGATTTGGTATGTCGTGAAGTACACTGTAGTCGATCGAAAGGTTGTACGGATGAAAGAAATCCATCGGGTCAAGTTCCATCGCGCGCAGATGATACTCCACGCACCGGTCGATGATCCCGACGTCGCGGTAGGCATTCCCGAGGTACGCATATCCCTGGACAAAATTGGGACTCGTAGCGATGAGCTGCCGCAGTGTCTTGATCGCGCCGGGTTGGTCCCCCGCTTCGCGAAGCAAGAGCCCCTTCATGAGGAGCGCTTCCGAGGATCGAGGGTCAATCGCCAGCGCCCGTTCAGTGTGCGCTGTCGCTTCCGTCAGCACCGCCGGGTCTCGGTCGAGGCCGAACGAATACTTGAATCGATGCGCGAACGCAAGGGCGGAATGCGCGGCTGCAAACTGCGGGTCGAGATTCAACGCGCCGTTCAAAAGCTCGACGGCCTGGTCGAGGTCCGCTTTGGTTCGTTTCCTGCTGTGGAACAGCCCCTTGAGGTAGAGGTCGTACGCTTCGAGGCTTTTTGTTTCTCTTTTCGAAATCGCCAGCTCCTGGTCTTGGGTCAGTCGAATTCGAAGTTCCTTCGCGATGTTCTGGGAAATCTCATCCTGAATCGAGAAGATATCTTCGAGCTGGCGGTCGTAGCGTTCAGCCCATAAGTGGACATTCGTCCCGGCTTCAATGAGCTGTGCGGTGATACGCAGTCGGTTTCCTGCTTTGCGCACGCTCCCTTCAAGGACGTACCGGACATTGAGGTCCGTTCCCACTTTTTGGATATCGACCGTCTTTCCCTTGTAGTTGAAGACGCTGTTCCGCGAGCTGACGCGGAGGGAACTGATTTTCGCAAGGTCGGTTATGATGTCTTCGGTGATCCCGTCCGAAAAATATTCATTCTCCTTGTCCTCACTCCAATTTGCGAACGGGAGCACAGCAATCGACAGTCCCTCTGTCCCCTTTTTGTCGACAGGGCGCGACGACGGGACTGCATACGGCTCCGGAACGATCGAGGTGAAGATCTGATACACTTCCACGGGTTCGGGGATTCCTTTCAGGTCGTGCGTGCCGATCGACGCTCCCTGGAACGGAACCTTTGATTTCGCATGATTGATCACTTCCCGCGAAGTACAAATTCCGCCGGCCGGCGTGATGCTTTGGAGCCGGGAGGCGATATTGACGCCGTCGCCGAAGACGTCATCTCCTTTGACAACGATGTCGCCGAGGTGAATGCTGATGCGGACGAGGATTTGCTGCGATGATGTCTTCCCCCGATTGTGCTCCCCGAAGAGTCGTTGAGCCTCGATCGCTGCTTCGACGGCGTTCACCGCACTCCCGAAATCGACGAGATACGAATCACCGATATTCTTGACCACTTTGCCGTGATGATTTCGAACCGCGGCATCCATGATGGCGTTGTGCTCTTTCAGAAGAGCCATGCCGACGGACTCATCCGCACTCATCCGGCGGGTGAAATCCTGGATATCAGTGAACATGATTGCCGCAAGCTTGCGCTGTTCAGCCATACTGTCGTGTTCTCAGGTTGGCAAAAATGGTGATACCGACATCCCGTCCTTCTTCTGCGGAATGAGTCCGATGATTCGTCGCTCGAGCGGTTGGGATTCCATCGCCATTGCGATCGGCAGGATCCGTGCCTCCGGACAGCCGGTCAATCGTCTATTTGCCGACAAAGACAATTTTCTCGGCATTGTGCGTTTGAATCCGTTCGAAGAATTTTTTTGTCGAGGCATACTCTTTTGGACCGATCTCTCTTTTTTTCACCGCGAACTCTTCGGTGACCTGGATCGTGCCCGGCGCCGTGCTCCGGCTCGATTGCGTGTAATCGAAATTGTCTCCCTGTTGAGTAACGTCCGCCGGCAGGTTCCGGACGGCAAACCCGTCGCGAGGATAGTTGATGGTGATGTCCCTCCGGATCGTCCGCGGATACGAGAACGAAAGCGGATAGCGGCGCTTGTCTTTCACCAGCCAGCCGAATTCGTTCAGGAGCTTGAACGGGTCGGCAGTCAGGAAGTACAGGTCGGTTTGTTGTTTGAGCGCGTTCGAAACGGCAAAGTCAAACCGAAACACCAGGTCGGCATTCACGGAATCCAGATTGCTGAAACTGTACCGACCGACGGTCGCTCCGACGAAATCATCCACGACGAGTGTCTTGCAGAACTCTTTCATTTCCTGTTCCGTCCGGTCGCGGAAGAATTCACGGTTCCGGAAATTTCGCTCGCCGTGGAACTTCATCGTCACATCGAACCGGGCGTCGAGGCTTTTGGAAATATCTTCCCGGATAAAAAACGACGTCGTGTTGGCGGACGATGCCGAAGCCGGCGTTCGCTCGATCGCGGACGTTCCGTCCTGGTGAAGGACGAGGACGTCGATCCCTTCGCATTGCCACGGAAGCTCGACGATGGGACACGTCGGCACGGTGGCGTCGAGCCAGTACGTCGACCCCCCGCGGGCTTCCGCCTTGACGATCATGTGGTTGAAGAACCAGCTTGGGAAGGCGGGGTCGAGAACGCCTTCGTCCTGCGTCATGACGAGAACCGGTTCGGCGGAAATTCCGGCGCTCCTCAGGAGCGAAACGAGGAGGACCGACTTATCCTTGCAATCGCCGTAGGCGCGCTCCAGGACGGTGGACGCCGGGGTCGGTTGAATGCTGCCGAGCCCCAGCTCGATGGCGACGTACCGCAGGGACTGGACATAGCGAAAAATGCGAGAGATTTTTTCCGCGTCGCCGATGCAGGAAGCAGTGAGCTCCATTGCCTTCGCCGCAATTTCCCCGTCGGTTTCGATCCGCGGCTTGAAGAGCTGACCGTAGTACCAACGCGAGACGTCGTTCCAGCTGTTCCATTCAGACGGTGAGAACTTCACGTGCCCGTCAAATCTGTCGAGCGACGGCATCGAGGGTTCGGATTCAAAAGCCGGGACGTCGGATAAACTCCACGTGAAGATCGCCTCCTGCGTCGTCGTCCCGCCTTCGGGGTTGACGGGAATGGTTATATTCGGCTTGCCGATTCCTTCATAGGCGTACGTCTTGTAATGCCAGCTCCAATTGAGTCCCCCTCTCGACTCCTGCTCCATGAGAATGACCGGGACGGTCAACGTGTAATTGTTTCGGATCGTCGGGACGTCGTGCTGGATTTCCCAAATGTCGGTGACAAACGGCCGGCGCTCGAGAATCTTGTACTCATATTCGATATAACAGTTTTTCTCAATCGCAGGGAACGTGAATCGTATGACGGTTCGGTCGGTGTACAACTCCTCCCCACCCCCTTCACCGTAGGAAGTGAGAAAATCCTCCTTCTTCACTTCCACGGGAGTGCCGTCGGCTTTGATCGTTCTCGCGCGGATGCTCTTCAATTTCTCGTTCTCGTCCAGCGAAATAA
>DATJYV010000134.1:0-4157 GCA_035499415.1 Bacteroidota bacterium | reverse complement strand
GTCGATGAAATCGAGATTATCCAACAGCAGCAGGACGCCGATCGCGAGGAGCGAAGCTCCGAAAATGAAATTGCCGCGGGATGAGCGATGTTCAGTCATGGTTGTCTCCTGATGTCTCTCCATTATACCGAACCATTGCCCGAATGATGCGCAGTTTTCGGTGAACGAGCGGCATTCGTCGGCAAACGGCGCCTACATGCCGAAAAAATGTCGGCGGGCAGGGACACGGGCCGGCTCATTCCGCAGAAGAAGGATCGACCGTCAATACGCGGGCAAATGGGAGAATACTGCGGCGAACCGGCAGGGGAGTCATCGTCCGCGCTTGCTCAAATAATTCTCAAGATCCCGGCTCGTGTCAACATCGATCGAACCGCCAGGAAAAGGGATGGTCGCTGTTGAGGCGAGATGCAGACGGATCAATTCCTTTGCCCCGCGGTCGCCGCGGATTGACAAAAGGTCTTCAAACATCGAGCGGGCAAAGAGCGCCGGAACGCCGGGAGCTCCGTCATATTCGCATGCCACGATCGGCTTATTCGTTGAAGAATGCCGGTCGATCAAACGATTCAGCAATTCGGAATCGACGGCTGGCTGGTCTGCCAGCATGATGATTGCCGCGGTGCATTCCGCCGGGATCATCCGGATGCCGACCCGGATCGTCGAGCCCATTCCTTCTTTCCACTCTTCGTTGTAACGGATGGTAACAGGAAGCCCGTGCAGTTCCTTCTCGACCATCATTGCGTTCGCTCCCAGGACGACTGCCGTCGAGTGTGCGTGTGCCTGCAATGCCGTCTCCACGGATCTTCGAAGGAGCGACGAGTGTCCGATGAGGGCAAGTTGTTTGGGCGAACCAAACCGTTTGGACGGTCCGGCCGCGAGAACGACAATTCCTACGACTGCTCGCGGGGTTTGACGCGTGACTGGCTTACGCCGCATCTGCGAGGTCTATTTCTTCATCCTTCCGAGTATCGTTTCAATCTCTTCCATCACCCGGTTCATCTTCTTCATCGTCAGCGAAAACGGCAGGGAGGTCGTCATGTCGACCCCGGCCTTCCTGAGAAGTTCGATCGGATAGTCCGACCCGCCCGCTGAAAGGAATTCCAGATAGCGTTTCGTCGCGGTCGTGTCTCCGGCAAGAACCTGTTCAGACAACGCAGTCGATGCGGTGAACGACGTGGCGTACTGGTAGACATAAAAATTGTAGTAGAAGTGGGGAATGTAGGCCCATTCGGCTTTGACCTCGTCGTCGACGATGCATACTCCCTGGTCGTGTCCGTAATACCGGCGCGTAATCTCCGTGTAAACCGAGTCCAGAACATCTCCCGTCAATGCCTCGCCCCGTTCCGCCATCTCGTGGATGCGGAGCTCGAACTCGGCGAACTGCGTCTGGCGGAACACCGTGCCTTTAATGCCTTCGAGATACTGGCCGAGGAGCGACAGCCGGATCGCGTCGTCGCTCGTGTTGCGAAGAATGTAGTCGATCAGAAGCGCTTCGTTGAACGTCGATGCCACTTCCGCGACGAAGATGGGGTACCCCGCCGTCGGATACGGCTGGGTCTTATTCGAGTAGTAACTCTGCATCGTGTGTCCCAATTCGTGCGCAAGCGTGCTGACGTCGTTGTACTCGCCGTTGTAGTTCAGGAGCATGTACGGATGGACGTCGTAGGCGGAGCCGTTCGAATAAGCGCCCGAGCGCTTTCCCTCATTGGGAAAGAAGTCGATCCACCGCTCGCGGCACGCGCGCTCGACCGTGGCGCAGTATTCTTTTCCGAGGGGCGTGAGCGCGGCAACGACGTTCTTTTCTGCCTCCTCGACGCTGTACTTCAATTCAATGCCGCTGAGCAATGGTGCGTAGAGGTCGTAGTAGTGGAGTTCTGCAACGCCAAGAATGCGCTTGCGGAGCCGCAGATAGCGGTGGAACGTGGTCAGGTTCGCGTTGACGTTTTCAACCAGACTCTTGTAGACGCTCGTCGGAATATTGTTTGCGTCGAGCGCGCTCTGGAGGCACGATTCGTACTTGCGCGCCCGCATGTAGAACATGTTCTTTTTGACCTCGGCATTGAGCTCCGTTCCGAAGGTCCGCCGGTATGCGTTCAGGGCGCCGAAGAATGCGGCGAAGACTTTCGTCCGGTCCTCACGGTTCGGTCCGGCGCGGTAGAGGGAATAGGCCGAAGCGTCGAGCTTGACCGACTTGCCGTCGCTGAGCGTGACCTGCGGGTACGGAAAATCGGCGTTCGAAAATATCCCGTAGATGTTCTGCGCGCCGTCCGCCATCAATCCGGCGTCCGCAATAATCTTCTCTTCTCCCTCCGTTCCCGTGTGCGCCTGGCGTCGCAGAATGTCGTCCAAATAATGCCGGTAGACTCCGAGTCGCGGCTCGGCGTTGAGGAATGATTCGACCGTGCGCCTGTCGATTTTCAAAATCTCCGGTTCGATGTAGGAGGTCGTTGCCGCGAAGTCGGTGTAGATCTGGCTTACCTCCTGCACCATGGCGAGATTTTTTGAATCGCGCGTGTCCTGGTCGGACAACATGCCTGCGTAGCTCGACAGTTTGTTCAATCGCATCGAAAGGTTGCTGGATTTGTCCAGGCACCCGAGGAGTTGTCCGGCCGATTTCCCGAGTGAACCCTTGTACTGCGCGACGGACGGAATCTCGACAACGATCCTCTCCTTCTCGCTCTTCCATACTTCGGGACTCGCGTAAAGGTCTGCGAGGTTCCATTTGTATTCGTCGGCGATTCTTGACCGGTCGCGTTCCTGCGCGGAGGTTTGCGCAGCGACGCTCAGCCCGAGAAACGGCAATGCAATCCGGGTGAATGCGTTCATGGAATCTCCTGTCATACCTGGTTCACGAAGTCGAATGATGGCAAGGGGTTGAAAGCGGCGGACCCGATTGAATGTACGCGATGGTGTATGAAACGGCAACCGAAAGTCTGCGCGCATCGTCATGGGGGGGACGCACGCACATGCATGATTATCGCGGCGGAGGCCCGACGAATGTCCCCGACAGGGATTCGTCCCTGAAGAACCCCCACGGGTAGTCCCGGTAGGGTCCGTCAAACACCCATCCGCTCAACAGCCGCCTCCAATCGGCCGACCGAAGGGATTGAAGAATGTCGAGGACATCAGCGCTCGACTCCAGCCGCGGTCCGCGCTCGGCCACGAGCCGGAGAAAATCCATGTATTTTTGCATCCCCAGTTCACGACAGATGATATACTGGACCTTGAACGTCTTGTTGTACCACAGGAGAAACGAATCGCCTCCGCTGGCTCTGAAGTCGACCTCCGTGGGTTGGTCGCCTCCCGCGGGGACCTGTCGAAACCCCCAGCTCACCCAGATCGACTTGAGTTCTGCCGGACTCAACGAGAGTAAACCCTCGGCGTTGAGGACAAGAGGAAGGAAGCTGACGATCCCTTCGCTGAGCCAGGGAATCGAGTAGAACCAGAAATGGCCGAGCTCATGAAGGACGAGGGCGGGTTCTTCCACGGCGGTCCGTCCGTACTCGACAAATATGCCGCGGTCGTCTCCATATATCCCGGAACTATTATTGTAACCTCCAACCCAAACTCCGTTGAGAAAAACCTTTTCTCTCCCTATCAGCCGAACCTCCCACCGACGGTCCGCCGGGAGCGATTCATAGAATGGGGCGGCGGTCGTGTGAAAAGGAATGGCCGTGTACGATTCGCAGGCCTTGAGATACGCGGGAACCTCTCTCGCGTAGTACGAACTCCAGCTCGTGTCCCCCCGTTCGTCGACGATCTCGAGCCGCGCCTCGCCGCCGATCAGCTGGACCGGCACGGATTTTTCTTGACGGCCCGATAGGTGGGCAGACAGAAAAAGGATTGACCAACAAAGGAAGGAATAGCGCCGGGTCACCGTCGTCCAAAATCGGGTCGAGACGTTCGCCGGCTTCATATCGTCCTCGCTAGGAATCGAACTCGAGGGTCGCTCGACCGCTCGAAAATCGTCGGAGTGCAGACCGGACAATGTCCGGGGACGAGCGTTCCGGGTCGATTTTTACCGTGAGACTCTTTCCGTCCACCTTCTCAAAGGTCACGATTTCCTGATTCACCTTGACCTTCGTGACTTCGTCCCATTGCAACGTTTTTTGCATGAACAGCTTTTGCCGGACACGGATGCGTTCGTGGGAGAGTGTCAT
>DATJYV010000133.1:0-15144 GCA_035499415.1 Bacteroidota bacterium | reverse complement strand
GGGCCGGCGTGACGGCGGCAGGGCGGCCGTTGACCATCACATCCTTCACTTCCGTGTCGTCGTACGCCACGCCATCGATGTCATACATTTTTGCGACAACACGGGTGAGCCCGCCCGCCGGAGGGGCAAGGAGCACAACCGAGGGGTTGGTCGTATCCGGGGGAACCGCGAGTACGCGCCACCTTCGCACAAATCCCTTGCTTGTCCCTTCCATGAGCAACTCGTCGTTGGCAAACCCCGTGTACGTGACGTAACCTTCCGATTCTCGCAAGGATTTCACGACGTTGAATTTCACAAGGTCCGTAAGCTTGATCGTACTGTCCGCTCCGGCCGTGACGGCCCATCGGCCCTTCGGGTCGATCGAGATTGAAGAAACCGGCCCCTTGTGTGCGGCGAAGCGCGCGCGGATTGTCTTCGTCCCCATATCCCAGAAACCGACCTGGCCGTCGATGATTCCCGCGGCGAGGATCTTGCCGTCCGGGCTGAATGCCAGACCGCCAACGCGGTCTTTGAAGTCCGTGAGGGTCGCGGTAATTCCGAACGGGGCAACGCTATAGATACGCACCTGACCGGACCCAAGACCGATCGCAAACATCTTCCCACCGGATGCCATGGTTGCGGAAGCGATTTCATCCTTGTCGATTGTCAACGAACCCAGCGTTTTACCCGATGACAGGTCTGTCACCTTCAAGCTATTGTCGATGCCCGTCGTCAGCACGATATTCTCGTCACCGAAGCAGAGGTTCGTGATTCCGGCCGAGTGAGGCGACAATGTTTTTGCCGCAGTTCCGGTTGCCGTGTTCCAGAGCATCAACTTCCCGTCGACAATCCCCGTTGCCAGCAGTTGACCGGAAGGAGAATATGCGAGCGCGGAGATGCGGTTGGGGAGGGCAACCAGCGAGGCCTTTTTGGCCAGCGTCAAGGCGTCGAGAACTTCGACCAGTTTTTCTGTCGACGAGAAGGCCGCAAGAGGAGTGGTGGCGGAAACGACGGCGCCGCGAACGACCGGCGTCTTGAACAGCTCCAGCCCCTGGGCCTGCTCAACGTACGGCTCCTGCCGCGCAAGAGCGAACGGGGCGGCGATGATCGAAAGCAGTGCTACGAGAGAAAGAGTTCGAACGTTCATGGCTGTTCTCCATCCAACACGCATGCGAATCGGTATCCAGATTACAACCTTCTTCATTCTTGCGTTGTGTCTGAGGTCAAAGGATTACGGCGAGGATATCCGCTGATGCAACTCTCCGTGAGGTATGAAGGTCTCGCACGTTCGGTCGCCGGGTGTACCGACGGCGATCGGAAAGTCGTAAGAGGCCGTATGAATGTTCGATATTTTTGACAGAATGTCAAGAACCCGCCGTTGCTTCTCGTTCGCACTTTCTCTATATTTTGGCGTTTCTTTCTGCGAGAACCTACCCCTTTCGAGGTTGCAAATGAAAAACCGAATCCTGCCTCTTGCGGCTCTTCTTGTCGTTGCCGCAAGTCCGCTCCGTCCTCAAGTCGCTTCTGAGCAACAACTTCCTTCGGTTCAGGTCAAAATGAAGGAGAAATCCGGTTTCCTCGGCATGGGAGGACCGCGCGTCATTCAACTGGAGCTTTCGAACCAGCTTCGACAGTTGCCGGCGACGAGCGATAATGTCAACGCCGGTCCCTTCTACTATTTTTACTGCAAACCGGTCGCCGACTGGAAGATCGACCCCGATTTCGTGAAGGATGACCTGGGAAAGCTCACCATTTATCAGAACGAGCAGAAACTGCAGATTGCGTGGAAGGGGGATATTCTGACGGAAGGAAACGGGACGGCCATTTTAATCGGATTTCCCAAGACGCTCAAACTCAACCAGCTGTTCCTCTTCCAGTACCCGGTCGGGAACGCCATGAGCCAGGTCGAGTATAAAGTGCCGGAGTCGTATTGGCCCGGCCATTCGACGATTGAACAGTTGAACAAGCAGGCGGACGATGCCTCCGCCCAAAAACAGTACCGGCCCGCGATCGGCGCCTATGACCAGATCCTGGGTAATTCCGACCTTCAGATTTTTCCCCTCTATGCAGATGCGAAAGGGAAGCGCACCAAGGTGTTCGACGATTACTTGAACGACACCTACTCGTCCTTCACGTCGATGAACACCAACCCGCAGGTCGACCTGAAGGACAAGATCTCCCAGATGGACCGCTACAAACCGATGTTCCAGTTCTTCATCGATTCGCTTCCGCGTACGGCATGGGGCATCGGACCGCTCGACGCGAGCGTCTCCCCCATCCTCGACAAGGCGCGCACGACGGTTGCACAGATTCAGCTCCTGCGTGATTCGCTTCAGCATGCTCTCGACAACCGCAACATCAGCTGGATCATCAACGGCTCGGCCACGGGGAAGGATGGATACAAGTATCAGTACATGATCGAGACTCTCGCGTATGCGTTTTCGAGCATGGATTTTTCCGACACCACCACCAACCAGCTGAAGCTCCGCATCCCGGAGGACCAGGCCGCGCGGCTGACGAAGTACGCCATGAACGATTCCTACGACACGTTTCTCCGCGTCTGCAGCGACCGCTTCCAATCGCGACTTCCCATCTTCCCGGTCGATTTTCTCCCGAATCTACGGAAGGACACCGCTATATTCCCGCTCCCGTTCTATTCGATACTCCGGGCTGTGAACGATTTCTACTACGGAAGTTACTCGACTGCGAAAGACGAAATATTCAGGATCTTTCGATCCTGCTACGAACCGGAACTCAATGCACGGTTCGACCAGCTGCGGGTGATGATCACGATCCACGACCAGCGCATTCCCATCGACATCATTCGAATGCTGCAGGAAGCAGACCAGCTGGATGATAAGAAGGATGCAGACGGAGCGTTGGAGAAGTACCGTCAAGCGAATATTGTGGCGCCGAATTTTGCATACGGCTATTATGAGCTGGCGAAACACTATGTCCGCGTGAACGAACCGATTCGTGCCATCAACTTCTTCCAACGTGCCTACGAGCTCGACACGTTGTTCCTGACGGCCTACCGGGACGCTTTCAACCTCTACCTGAAGCAGGGGACGTTCAAGCCGATGGTCGAAATCATGACCACAGCGCTCCAGCATTCGAACGATTACTGGGAAGTGAGCATGGACCTCGGGATTGCGTACATGGGAGACAGTGACCCCGCGCGCGCTATTCAGAGCTTCGAGCATGCCCTTGCCCTCAACCCGAAAAGCTACGCGACGAACATCCGCCTCGGCCTCTCCCATCAGACAGTGAAAAACTATGACAAGGCGCGCGATTACTTTCAGAATGCGATGAACCTCGACCCCAACCGGCAGGAAGCCGTCGATTACATTACGAAGCTCAACGAGCTGCAACGCTCGGGAAAGTAGCGGACGGACGCGCAACGCGCCGCGTGAACGCGGGAACGATTCCGGTTCCCGCGTTTTTGCTTTTCAGACACCCCCTGTGTATATTTATTCCCGGCTCAATCAACGCCTTTCCCGAAGGGCGAATCGTTGGTTGGGCTTTTTTTGGGCTTGGAGATGGAGATACGCGAAGGAACCTGAATTTCTTTTCGGAGGTTATAGATTTGTTTGGGCAGATGGCGAAATTGGCAGACCTGCCCGCCGAGTCGTAAGAGATGGGCACATGGCGGAATTGGCAGACGCGTTGGACTTAGGATCCAATGGAGCGATCCGTGGGGGTTCGAGTCCCTCTGTGCCCACGAAGCAGCGATCAGCAGTTGGCGTTGAGCGAGGAGCCAGCCGCCGAATTCTCATCACCCAACACTCAATACTCGTAGCTGGCAACCGACACCTCATCTCTCCATGGAAATAACCGTTCATACACTATCCGACGTGTCGCGCGAGATTGAAATTCGTGCCGACGAGGCGGACCTCCGTCCCCACCTCGAAAAGGCGTATAACGATTTCAGACCGAAGATCGAAGTGAAGGGCTTCCGCAAGGGAAAAGTGCCGATGGAGATGATCAAGAAAATCTACGGCGATGCGATCGAGCAGGATTCGTTGCAGGATATCGCGACGGAGATATACCGGAACGTCGTGAAGGAGAAGGACCTGAAGCCGATCGGGGACCCGGCGCTCGTGGATATGAATTACAAGAAGGGGGAAAGTCTCAGCTTCCGCATCAAGTACGATGTCCGCCCGAAAATCGAGTTGAAGGAGTACAAGAGCGTCCCCGTGGAAAAAGTGGTGCATCGGGTGACGGATGAAGAGGTGGAGGATGAAATTCTGCGGTTGCGGAGGATGAATGCGACGACGGAAAATGTCCAGGCAGCGACCGACTCCGAGCACATTGTTGTCGTCGAAATGCAGGAGCTTGATGAAGCGGGGGTTCCGCTGATCGGGAAGAAGAGGGAGAACGTGCGCTTCTACCTTGCCGACGAAGAGCTGGAGGAGCCGTTCAAGCAGGCGTTGAAAACTGCATCGGTGGGGGGAGAATACATTGTCCGGTTCGAGCACCAGCACGGCGACCACAGCCACAAGGTGCATTCGAAACTGACGGCGAAGAAGGTCGAAAAGGTTTCGCTCCCGCCGCTCGACGACGCGTTCGTGTCGAAAATTACGAAGGAGAAGACGAAGACGGTTGAGGCCTTCCGTGAAGGACTTCGGGCCGACCTTATCGCGTACTGGGAGACCAAGATGCAACGGCAAGTCGTCAACTCCCTCACCGCCGAGCTCCTGCGCCGCCATGATTTTCAGGTTCCCGAATCCCTTGTCCGCAGTGTGCTCGAGGGGCTTCTCGAAGAGGTCAGGAACGAATATCCGGGCAAGCAGCTGCCCGAGAATTTCGACGTGAACAAATTCAACGAGCAGAACCGGGCATATGCAATCGCCCAGTCGAAATGGGTCCTGCTGCGGGAAGAGCTGATCAAGGCCGAAAAAGTGGAAGCGACGGACGAAGACCTGCGGAAACTTGCCGACGAGGAGTCGTCTAAAATAAAGATCGACAAAGAACGTCTTATCAACTACTATAAGACTTCCGAGCAGATTCGCGAGCGCATCGTCGGCGACAAACTCGTCAGGATGCTTGTCGATTCCGCCAAAATCAAGGAAGTCGAAGAACGCAAGGCAAAGTAAACCCCTGAAAGGAAACCGGAACAGATGAACAAGCCGACCGAACTCTATAATCAGCTCGTACCCATCGTTGTCGAACAGACAGGGAGAGGCGAACGGGCGTTCGACATTTTCTCCCGCCTTCTGAAAGAACGCATCGTTTTTTTGGGGACGCCGATCGACGACACGATCGCGAGTCTCACGATCGCGCAGCTTATCTTTCTTGAGTCCGAAGACCCGGACAAGGACATCAACCTCTATATTAATAGTCCGGGGGGAAGCGTCTCCGCCGGTCTTGCCATTTATGATACCATGCAGTATATTCGACCGGACGTTTCGACGATCTGTGTCGGCATGGCGGCGAGCATGGCGGCCGTCCTGCTTGCCGGAGGCGCCAAGGGAAAACGGGCCGCGCTCCCGAACGCGCGAATCATGATCCATCAGCCGTGGGGCGGCGTGCAGGGAACGGCGTCGGACATCAGCATCCAGGCCGAGGAAATTCTGAAAACGAAAAAGCGGATCAACGAAATACTCTCGTCGCATTCGGGGCGGCCGCTGGAGACAATCCAGAAAGACACCGACCGCGACTACTATTTGTCGGCGCAGGAATCGAAGGACTACGGCTTGATCGACACGATCTACATCAAGCGCATCGGGGACATCAAGAAAGACAAGTAACGGCATGAGCCAGAGAATAAAGCAAGGCGACAAGATCACCTGTTCCTTCTGCGGCCGCTCGCCGGAGGAGGTGAACAGCATCATCGCCGGCCCGGACGTGTACATCTGCGACCTGTGCGTTTCGAGCTCCGTCGATATCATCAAGAACAATATCGCGGCCATCAACGCGCGCAAGGGAGGATTCAAGCGGACTCTGACGCCGGTCGACATCAAGAAGGCGCTCGATGAGTTCGTCATCGGCCAGGAGCAGGCGAAGCGGACCCTTGCCGTTGCGGTGTACAACCATTATAAGCGCGTCGATTCCAACGACCGACTTCACAACCTCGATGAAGTGGAGATTGAGAAGAGTAATATCCTGTTGATCGGTCCCACCGGAACGGGCAAGACCCTCCTGGCACAAACTCTTGCACGAATCCTCGACGTTCCGTTCGCCATTGCTGATGCCACAACGCTCACGGAAGCCGGATACGTCGGAGACGACGTGGAGACGATCCTGGTGTATCTTCTTCAGAATGCCGACTACAATGTCGAGAAGGCGGAGAGAGGAATCGTCTACATCGACGAGATCGACAAAATCAGCCGGAAGAGCGACAGCGCTTCGATCACGCGCGACGTTTCGGGAGAGGGAGTGCAGCAAGCGCTCTTGAAAATTCTGGAAGGGACGATCGCGGGTGTTCCGCCGAAGGGGGGCCGGAAGCACCCGGAGCAGAGTCTCATCAACATCAATACGAAGAACATCCTGTTCGTGTGCGGCGGGGCGTTCGAGGGCTTGGAAAAGATCATCGAGCGCCGCGTGAGTCAAAATCCGATCGGTTTTGGCGCGGAGGTGAGAGGCAAGAAAGGGAAACTGCGACAGCGGTATCTCGCGCAGGTGGAACCGGACGACCTGTTGAAGTACGGCCTTATTCCCGAGTTTGTCGGACGGCTTCCTGTCGTTGCAACGCTGGAGCCGTTGGATGAGCAGGCACTGCTCAACATTCTCACGGAGCCGCGGAACGCCATTGTCAAACAGTATCAGAAGCTCCTGGCGATGGAAGGGGTGGAGCTGGAGTTTGAAGATACTGCTTTGAAGGCCGTCGTCGAGCGGGCGATGGAGCGCGGAACGGGCGCGCGTGCGCTCCGGTCAATCATCGAATCGGTCATGGTCGATGTCATGTACAGTCTTCCGTCCCGCCACAACGTCTCGAAATGCATCGTCACGCGTGACACGATCCTGCGTTCCAAGGATCCCATCTATCTCTACGAAGAGCGTAAGTCCGCCTGAAGATAGAACTCCGACTTGAAGAAAGAACTCCGACTTCTTTCTCATGAATGAAGAACTCCGACTTCTTTCTCATGAACTCCTGAGATAGAAGTCGGAGTTCTTCACTTCAAATCCTCTCTCATCTCCCCGCTTCAAAAAAATCACGCGTCTGCGTGATTGTTCAGAGCTCGTCGCCGTCGTATCTTGTCCGCGTCATCGACCTCGCCAAACTTCATGCACGATCTTTTCCTGAATCGTCTCGACACAAGCCGTGTCGCGGAATACAAGCCGGCGTCACTCCGCCCCGCCGCTCTTCTGACTCTGGTAGCGATGTGCCTCGCGCTTGTTCTGTGGGGTGTTCGATGGGCCGTTGCCCCCGCTGAAGCGATCGGCAACGAACCGCTTCCAACCCTCCTCCTCTCCACGATTGAGGGCTCCGTGTTCACACTCAAACCGGGCACGGGAAAGCCGATGGCGTTGCTCCTGTTTACCGTGGAATGCATTCATTGTCGGAATGAAGCGAGAAATTTCTCGACCCTGTACGATTCATTCAACCCAAACATCATGATGATGGGACTTTCGGTGAGCGGAGTAGAGCAAACCAGGCAGTTTGCACGTGAGGGATCGTGCCGGTTTCCGATTTTTCATCTCGAGGGGAGCGAGCCGGTCGGATGGGGGAAGAGAATGATTGTCCCCGCACTTTTTCTTGTCGATGGAGAGGGGAAGGTGAAAGGAACCTACCTCGGGGAGCGCAGCATCGGAGGAGACAGGAATATTATCTCGGCATTTATCGGGCGCCTGGAGGCACAGGAGGGATTTCCTGACCACGAGGATGAATGAAAGGGGTCGGCATTGCGGGTCCCCCGGTCCACCGATGATTTTGATCTGCGTCGCCGTTTTTGCTGCATTATTTCTACACACCCTTTTGTCGGACGAGCGTCCTAAGGAAAAAATGCTTCAAACCGTGAGAAAAGGTTGCGGAGCGTATTCACTCCAAATGGTGTTCGCCGCGAGAGGAGTGGACATGCCGATTGAAGACATCCGCGAGGGGATAGGAATCTCGGACGCCGGGTCCACGATGCAATCGATGCGCGATTTCGCCAGAAGGAACGGTATAGGTGCGGAAGGTTGGAGCCTGCGATTTGACAATCTGCGTGATATACCTACACCCTCGATACTCTTTCTCTATGGAGACCACTTCGTTGTGCTCGACAGCGTCGGGGCCGGCGACCTGGCGTACATCCGGGATCCGGCCGACGGCCGGCGCGTTCTCGGCCGTGACGAGTTGTGCTCCATCTGGCGCGGAGATGTATTGGTATTTGATGATGAGAAGGGGAAGAAAAGCAGGGCAAGATAGGCGACAGTATGACTCTGTCACGAGGGTGGAAGAGGTGGACGGGCGGTGAATCCGGAAACATCAATGTCGCCGGGCGAGCAGATTGAAGCTCCCGCGCGGTTATGAATATCCGCAATGCGGATCAGAACTCTGCAGGTGAAAAGCGCCGCCCGATTTGCAGATCCGGTTCCTTCCAGACGAGACGGTCCGACAACCCGTGGATCAGAGGCACATATAAAAACTTGACGATGAATCTCGTTCGTCGGTTCTATGCCGCAGGCGAAGGCGACGAATCCGGCCGGCCTCCGGAAATGCCGTCGATGCCCGGGGTGTAGGGCAGGCCGCGACGGGCGGGACATAATAAACGAACTCCTTGCTTCTCAGCATGCACCTTTTTGCGGAAGGAGAACAGTCATGATTCAACGTCTCTCATCACTCCTGCTCATTGTCGCTCTGTTGGGGGTCGCGCTGCCGGCGGGCCGCGTCGTGCGCACTGGCTCGACTACCAAGGGAGCCGCGGATGCACGTGCATCAGCGCGAGTACTCACCGATGCGGAGCAGCAATCAACCGTCGGCGGGACTTCCGGATGTACGAGCTGGACTAACGCCGGATGGAGTTGTGGCCAGTGTTGTCTTGACCTGTGGCTCGTCTCGGTCTGCGTTGCCGGGTGCGTACCGCAGGTTCTCATGACTCTCTTGTGACGTGACCGATCACGAAGTCAGCTCATTGAGGGAGGACGAAAATCTCTGAAGGAGGACTGGATGAATAACTTGCCGAGCGGGCGGAACGTTACGGGCACGGCCATCCTGCTGGCAGTGTGCGCCGGGATGGGGCTCGCTCAAGCTCGCACTGGAAAACGATTTCCAGATTCGATAAATCTCGTCCACTGGGGCATGGCACGCGGGGATGTTCAACAGGTGCTCGGTCCCTACAAGGTGGGACTGGAAGTTTCTGCGATTCCGGAAATCACCAAAGCCGAGATGAAACGAACTGGCGTGACGACATTCTTATCCGACACATGTCTCGTGTACAACGAATCCATCCTGGGACAGAATGCGAGGGTCGAATTGAAGTTCTCCTTCCCCGTCGACAGTCTCGCACAGATCGCGGTGTCCTTCGACTCACCCGACACGGCATTTGCCCGGATCCTCGGTGACACGCTCGTTCAGTCATACGGTCCTCCTTTGGGATCGCGCAAAAATGAAAAAAGCGTCCTGCTGTTCTTCACGCTTAAAACCGTTACCAGCATCTGGAACATCCCGGCCGGGACAATGACATTCATTCTCTTCTATAAAGGAGACGATCTTGCCATTGCCACGCTCCAGTATTCTCCGCCGGCCGTGCGGGAGTCGGATCTATGATCCAAAGGAGGAGGAATAAGGGATGACCGATGTTCTGGACATTCTTTCCGAACCCACACCGGTGTTCGAACGGCTGAAGGTGACACCTCGCTGGTTTCTTCCGTTCGCGGCCGTGGTCGTCCTCCTGGTCGCGATCACCTGGTTGAAAAGCTGTCTGCACACGCGGGGAATCGTGCTCAGCGTTCTGCCGCTGATCGTTGCCGGGGTCGTTCAGCCGGCAGCCGTGATGTTCATCTGGCTCGGCCTGTCAACGTTCCTCTACTCCATCGTCGAGCTCCTCAAACCGGAAAACAGCCCGAAGTTCAGGCAGGTCTTTGCCGTTGTTGCGCATTGCGGAGTCGTATTCGGACTTGGGGAGCTCGTAAATTTTCTGCTGACGCAGAATTCGTATTTCGACCATACGCGATTTCCGGTGATGAACCGGTTCCCGGTCGGCCTTGACCTCTTCGTTTGGGGATGGGGAGTACCGCAGATCGTTGCGATCCTGCTCCACAGCGTGAACGTGTTCACGGTCTGGTACTTTGTCCTTCTCTCCAGAGGTCTGCGGGTGGTCGGAGGGCTCACGCGAAGCCAGTCTCGCATCCTGGCCGCGAGCGTCTGGCTCCTCGGGATGAGCTTCATCGGCGCGATGGTCGCCATTCTGGGGGGAACAACCATCGGAATAAACACGAATCCGTGAACGACGGAACAGGGGTATTCAGAAGCGACGCAGTTATCGAACGTAGCCCGTCAAGCTGTTTTGCTTGGTCACCTTGAGGTCCTGGAGCTGAGGAGCTTTCACTTTTATTTCGAGATGGTACCCCTCCTGGATGCCCATCGGGTACCAGGTGAAGCTCATCGTCCAGCAATGGAGGTCGCGCGTAATGTCGACCGACGGGATGAAATGCTTATCGGTGACGAAATCGTAGGTGCCGCGCGTGGAGATCTGCCACTTGTCGGTCAGGTTGAATTGGAGGGAAAAATTGAGAGACGAAGAGCGGAACATCGTCAACGGTGTCGGACTCGACTGGGAGAAAATGTACGCCAGATTGATGTTCCATGGAATGCTGAAGTCCGCCTCTTCCTTGTCGTAAATGCTCTGATAAATTTTGTGCTGGGTAGTTGCAGCGGTCTGGTCGCCGGAGGCCTGGGCCTGTTCGTCCTGCACGCTCTGGGGGACTGTGGAGGTCGAAACATGCGTCTTCTTCTCGCCGCGGAAACTCGTCGTGAGACTGAAGTTTACGCTCGTGAGGTCCGCAACTTTACCCGACTCCTCGAAAAGAAATTTATTGATGCGCGCGTTGATGGCCGGGTCGAATTGGTACAGGTTGTATGTTGCGCTCCCGCTCAGACCGAGGTACTGCCCTATGTCGGTCCGGTAGTTCACTGACACTTCGCTGAAATTGAGCGAGTCTTGCGCCAGGTCGTAGCTCACGCTCCCGCCGATGTTCAGAAGTTGAATCTTGTCTTCCACGGTGTCCGACTTCTGCACTTTCATTTCAAAGTTATTTCCCACGTTCAGCGCTGCGAGCATGCTGTATTTTGGAATATTTTCTCCGTAGACCTGTTTGCTGTAGGTTAGCGACAGCGACGGCGTCACCGTATGACGAACCGATGTGACGCCAAAAACGTCCGGCTGGAAAATTCCGAAAAAACGTGTGCTCGTGGAGACACCCGTATTGAGGATGCCCCGCGTTGTCTGGGAGCGGGCTTCCGGATAAAAAATGGAGCTATCCTGGGGGTTTCGGGTCGGCGTTTGGGCCTGGGTGAAACTCCTCTGGTCGTTAAACGAAAATGAAGGGCTGACTGTGAACTGCCCCAACTTGGGGGCAACGCTGAGGGAAAGCGATTGATTGAGGTCTTGGGTGTAGGATCTCTGAAAGTCCGAGACTGGTCCGACGACCGGGAGGCCGTTTGAGAGACTCTTGATTGAATCGACGGGATAAGCGAGCTTCGAAAAGGAGTTTGAAAGCCCCGCGCTGTATCCGATCCCGACCATATCAAGGAAGCTCATCTCCGATTGATTGTCCGAAGAAAGACCGCGGGATTTGGACGTGGGCCGGAATGGAAAGAAGGTTCCCTGGGAAAACGAAATCGACGGGAGGCTTTCCTGGAGCTCCCCGGATGAGACAACCTGGTCGCGTGAAATATTAACAGTGAGATTTCTGTTCGATTGCTCCCAGGTCTTCGAATAGGTGGCATTGGAGAGGATGTTTTGCGTCAAGATGTCGGTCAGGTTCGTGCTGAAGTGCTGGAAGTATGTGCCACTCGCGAACGTAAAATTGACGTCCAGATTTCCCGGCGCCGGCTCGGGGTCGAGCTTTTGATGGTGAGCAAAGTTAATATTATAATCTCTCGTCTCTGTCCGCTGCGGGTCGCCGGGCTCTTCGGTGTGAAGACTCGAGAAACTTGCGTTGATGCCGCCGTTAAAATAGTACCGGAGATTATAATTGAGGTTTGTCCGGTTCAACCATCCTCCGCGCGTATAAAGGTCGAACGTCGATGCCAGGTCGACGTAATCGTTCATGGCAAAATAGTAACCTCCGTGGCTCAGGTATTTTCCGTACCGACTATCCTCGCCGTATGCGGGTGCGATGATTCCCGAGCTTCGGCCGCCATGCGCGGGAAAGACGCCGAAGGGGAGGGCAAAAATCGGCACGTCGGCAACGTAGAAGAAAACCGGCTCCGCCACGACGACATCGTGGACGATGAGCTTCATTCTCGGGCTGTAAAAATAGAAATGGGGATGCGGCTCGTCGCAGGTGGTGTAAATTCCGTCCTCGACGAAGAGAACGTCCGGCTCCACCTTCTTGATTTCTTCTCCCCGATAAAATCCGTTGTCGATATCGGTCTTGCCGACCGTGATCCGTCCTTTCTTGCTCCGGAAGTTATAGAGGACGGAGTCACCCCGATATTCTTCCCCGCCGTCCTTCATGATCGGCTTGCCGATCGTCGAATCTTTCTTGACGGTATCCTGCACGCCCTTCGCCTGAAGCACCGACGTATCCCAATTCACGTCAACCCGTTCCGATTTCAACCCCATCGTCCGATAGGCCGTTTCGGACTTTCCGTAGAGGTTCATGAAACGGGTTCGGATTGAATAGATGATCGAATCCCGCGCGCTGTATACGACGACCGTATCGATGCCGTTGGTACCGCGGGCGGTGGTATCCCTGGAAGTCCCTGCCGTCCCGGTCGAATCGGGGCGGGTCGTCTGTGCGTTTGACGGAGAAAAAAGCGACGAGCCCGCGAGCATGAGAGCGAACAAAGGACGGATGGAAGAAGCAGCCGTCGTCCGGGCGGAGCGACGCGCAATCATAGAACAGGGAGACCGTTAAAGGACGAGACCTGCGGCACCGAGGATGCCGGCATTATTTCCCAGTTGGGCGCGCAAGACTCTGATATCCGGCCGCAAAGGCCTGAGGACGTGAGATTTTGTCGAGTTCTGGATGGCACGAATGACGAAATCTCCGGCGGCGGAGACACCTCCCCCGATGATGCTCACGCGGAGGTCGAGCGTGTTCATGGCCCCTGCCAGAGCGATGCCGAGAAGGGACCCGGCCTCGGTGAGGATCTCGCGCGCCAGCGAATCTCCCACCTGCGCGGCTTGCGCAATATAGAACGGTTCAAGACGTGAGAGGTCGCCCTCCACGAGCTGGAGAATTTTCGACTTTGGCTTCTCCTTCAACCTCTCGGCGGTTCGTTGTGAAAGATAGCGCTGTCCGATGAAGGCCTCGACGCACCCGCGGCTGCCGCAGTTGCACTCCGGACCGTTCCGGTCGATGCAGACGTGCCCGATTTCACCGGCGCCCCCGGTCGGCCCGCGAAAAATCTTGCCGCCCAGCATAATCCCGCCGCCGACGCCCGTTCCCCAGATGACGAAAAGAAAATCCGGGAACATCTTTCCAGCACCGAAGCGTGCTTCCGCCAAAGCGGCGGCATTGGCGTCGTTCTCTACGACGACTGTGTGCCGTTTGAACATCTTTCGGACTTCGTCCGCGAGCCGCACCTCTTCCCACCCCGCCATGTTGGGCGGAGACTTGACGACGCCATCGGCGGTCACGACTCCGGGAGACCCGATGCCGATGCCGGCAACGGCATGCCCGTCCGTGTGTTTGAGCACATCCTCAACGGAAGCTTCAATTTGGTGAACGACACTTGAAGGGCCTCGTTCCGCGTTCGTCGGAAGCTTGTTCTGGTAGATGATGGAGCCATCTGAAGATACAACGCCCGTCTTGACGGTCGTCGCGCCGAGGTCGACGCCTATGGCGATATTGCGTTGATGCGATTTCATCGCACCGCATAGTACAAAAAAAACGACTGAAGTTCACGCCGCGCATTGGTTCTCAATTGCGCCCGCGGGCATTAGATCCAGGGGGAATCGGAAAAATAGAGGCAGGGTGAAGAGCTCAAGAGGATTTCTGGTGCGAACCGGAAAATCTCAGTCCGGCTTCCGGCTCTTCGTTGTCCGGTTCCGCGATTCTGTGCAACTTCCGGAAGTATTTTTTGTATATGTTAGTTGGTATGCGACCCTCCCCCCACACTTCAACTCGCGCTCTTCAACCTTCATTCGGATCGTTTCTGTTCGGCGTTTTGGGCATCGTCCAGATAACCCTCCAGCCATCGGCGGCCGATGCGCAGAATGCTGCTCCGACGCCTGAAATGACAGCCGTGAGGATCGAAGGCGATATCCCGCTCACCGGCCGGTTGGACGACCCTCGATGGAAGCTCGCCCAGGTCGTCGAGGCGCCCTTCGAAATCCAGCCGGGCGAAAACACCCGGGCACGCCAGAGAACGTTCATTCGGATCCTCTACAATCAAGAGACGTTGTACTTTGGTTTCGACTGCAGGGATTCGCATCCGGAACAGATCCGCGCCCACGTCACCGACCGCGACAATATCTTCGACGATGACTACGCGCTTGCAATCTTCGATACGTATGGAGATAAGCAGCGGGCGTATGAACTCTTTGTGAACCCGAACGGTGTGCAAGGAGATATCCTGCGGACAGGGGAGAACGAGGATAGTAATTTTGACATGGTTTGGAAATCGGCGGCCGCGAGAAGCGACTCCGGATATACCGTGGTAATGGCGATTCCGTTCAAAAGCATCCGTTTCCCATCCCGGCGCGAACAACGCTGGGTGATGATGCTCGGAAGAAATTATCCCAGGGAAAGCCGCGCAATATTTTCGTGGACTCCGAACGACAGGAATAACCCCTGCCTGGTGTGTCAGGGGGGAATCCTTACCGGGATTCGCGATGTGGAAGGGACGGGCAGCGTCGAGCTTCTTCCGTACGCTGCCGCCGTGCAGAGCGGTTCTTTGAACGATGCGGGCGATCCCCACTCCGGCTATCAAAACGGGAACGTGCAGGGAAGGGTTGGCGGCGGAATTCGCTATGCCCCTACCCCCGACTTTGCCGCGGATGCAGTGGTGAATCCCGATTTCAGCCAGGTCGAATCGGACGCGGATCAGGTCAGCGTCAATACCACATT
>DATJYV010000132.1:0-2500 GCA_035499415.1 Bacteroidota bacterium | reverse complement strand
GGCGCGGATCGCCTCATCCATCCGCGTGAGAAAATCGGGGAGAAGCCGGACGTCCGCATCAACGAACAACAGATACTCTCCGCTTCCATGTCCCGCCCCCAGATTTCTCCCAAGACCGATTCCGCGCTTGTCGGTGGTGACGACGGTCGCTCCCAGCGTCCGGGCGATGGTCGCAGTCGAATCGGTCGAGCTTGAGTCCGCGACGACAATTTCATACTGCGACCGGTCAAAAGTCTGTCGGCGAATCGATTCCAGACATGCCTCGATCGTCGCTTCCTCCTGGTATGTCGGTATGACCACGGAGAATCTCACAATCCAAGCTTTTTCCTGAAATACCGCATCGTTCGCTCCAATCCGGACGTTCGCGAAACCTTCGGTTCCCAGCGGAGAATTTCCCGGGCCCGGGCTATATCGGGCTGACGGACTTTCGGATCATCCTCGGGGAGGTCACGAAATACTATTTTGCTTTTGCTCTTCGCAAGGTCGACCACCTCTTTCGCGAGGTCGAGCATTGAAATTTCCTCGGGGTTTCCGATGTTCATGGGGAGGTCGTAAGACGACTGCATGAGGCGGTAGATCCCTTCGATAAGGTCGGAGACATAGCACACGCTCCGGGTCTGTTTCCCGTTGCCGAACACCGTCACATCCTCCCCGCGAAGCGCCTGAGACAGAAAAGCAGGGATGGCCCTTCCGTCCTCGACCCGCATCCTTTCGCCGTACGTGTTGAAAATCCGGACGATCCTCGTGTCAAGTTGATGGTAGCGATGGTATGCCATCGTCATCGCTTCCGCAAATCGCTTCGCCTCATCGTAGACGCCGCGAGGGCCCACGGGATTGACGTTTCCCCAGTAGGTTTCTTTTTGAGGATGCGTGAGAGGGTCGCCGTAAACTTCGGAAGTTGAAGCGAGCAGGAAGCGCGCCCCCTTCGCCTTTGCGAGCCCGAGGGCATTGTGGGTGCCCAGCGAGCCGACTTTGAGCGTCTGGATCGGGAACTTCAGATAGTCGAAGGGGCTTGCAGGAGAAGCAAAATGGAAGATGTAGTCGACACGGCCGTCGACGGAGAGGTATTTTGTGACATCCTGCCGGAGGAAGCGAAATTCGCCGTTTGCCCGGAGATGGGCGATATTTGCTTCATCCCCGGTGATGAGATTGTCAATGCAGAGGACCGTGTGACCTTCGGCCAACAGACGGTCGCAGAGGTGGGAGCCGAGAAATCCGGCGCCGCCGGTGACGACTGATATGGGCATTGAACGGCGTTCGATGTTCAGCGTGCGGAGCCGCTCAGCGGGAGACCCTCCTGTCCGGACGCGCGGTCACGTTTCCTGGTGGAGGCGGGCACGCAGGATGCGAGCGACGAAGAGCGGGTTGCCGATCAGATAGCGCTTCCAGAGACGTCGCGGCTCGAGCATGAGCCGAAAGAGCCATTCGAGCCCCATGCGGCCCATCCAATCCGGGCAGCGGGGCTTGCGTCCCGATACAAAATCGAAACACGAGCCGGAATTCATGATAAGACGAGTGGTGAGACGCGGCGCATTTTTCGCGATCCACGATTCCTGTTTCGGCATCCCCATGCCGACGATCAGGACATCCGCTGCCGATCGGTTCACGAGGTCAACAACCTTGGAATCCTGGGATGGGTCAAAATACCCGTGATGGGTGCCGACAATATTCAGGCGGGGACAGAGCGTGCGCAGGACGTTGACAGCTTCGGACAGTATTTCGTCCGTCGCCCCCAGGAGATATATTCGCGCGTTGTTCCGCTGAACAATCTCGCAGACGTCGTAGATCCAGTAGGTCAGTGCGACCCTTTCCGGGAGCGGCTGCCGCAGGATTCTCGAGCCAAGCCGGACTCCCTCGCCATCGCAATAGGCGACCAGCGAGTTCGCAAGATACTCCCGAAACCAGGGGAGCTGTTGAGCAATGTTGACGGCATGAACCGTAACGTAGCTGACCCACCCCCTCTTCCCTTCGCGAATGAGGCGCTCAAATTCCCGGTTCAGCGCTGTGCGGTCGAGGTTGTGGACCGGAACGCCGAGAATGTCGACAGAGGCACCTGCGGAGCCGACTTCCCGGCCCGCCGGCAGCGAAGCTTCCTCGCGCCGATGTTTTGATGACGTCCCGTTCCCATCGGACGATTGACGGCGGTGAGCAGCCGGATGTTCCCCCCACTCCTTTTGCGATGCCGCACTACGAGACATCTCACTCAATTCCGATTCTCCGGCACTTGATACGATCTATCTTCGATTCGAACAGTGTGACCGCTGGTGCGTTCACAACGTGAACACAAACGATCCAAGGTACCCATTTCAAACTATAATTCAAAATTCCGAATTATTTCCCTCATGCATAAGTAATTTGTTCCATCAATTCGATCCGGTACGCTCGCCGTTGTTATCGCCCGTATTATTGCCTATCTTTTGTCCGAATCCGATAGTTGGCTGCGGTGCACCAGCTCACATCGACTCATCCCTTCGGGGAGTATATTTTCGTCCCGCATCGT
>DATJYV010000131.1:0-13596 GCA_035499415.1 Bacteroidota bacterium | reverse complement strand
AGATTCGGTCATTGCTTTTTTTGATGACCGCATAGGAGTGTTTGCTACAGGATATACACCACTTCAAGGTGAATTCACCATAGACGATGCACCCGGAACGACGGTCTACAAAAGAGAATTCTTCCAGAGCGAAATATTCCCCAGCATCGAGTTAGGGCGATTCGAATACTTCTTCATAGATGCGAGTTGGTACATGGAAGACGTTCGATATCACCTTGTGCGGTACACCTCAAGATAAGATTGTTTCTGTGGTTACCTTGATTAGGGGTGTTCATACAAAACTCGGCACAAAGTTCAGGCTGACGTTTTCCATTGCTGGGATCGCTTCTTCTCCCCTTGAACGATGTGATCCGCTGACGGAGAGCTCATCGCCGGTAACTTTTTCGGATCCACATGGTTTCACTTCTTCTTTCCATCCTTATCCTCTCGGCCGCTGACTCCGCATCCATCGGACCTCGATGGACGTCGGAGCAGGCGGCCGAATGGTACCGCGAGCAGGGTTGGCTTGTGGGGGCGAACTTCATACCGAGCACGGCGGTGAATCAGCTCGAGATGTGGCAGGCGGAGACGTATGACACCTCCACGATCGACCGCGAGCTGGGATTCGCGGAGGGAGCCGGGATGAACGTGATGCGCGTGTTCCTTCACGACCTCGCGTGGCAGGCAGACTCGGCCGGATTCAAGAGCAGAGTCGGGCGATTCCTCGGCATTGCGGCGAAGCACCGCATCCGGATTCTCTTCGTGATATTCGACGACTGCTGGTATCCCGACGCCGCGATCGGCAAACAGCCGGCGCCGAAGCCGGGCGTTCACAACAGCGGCTGGGTGCGCAGCCCGAACGCCGCAACGCATAACGACCCGGGCAGATGGGGATACCTCGAGCGCTACGTCAAGGATATCATTTCGACATTCGGGCGGGACGGCCGCGTCTTCATGTGGGACCTGTATAACGAGCCGGGAAACAGCGGTTACAACGAAAGGTCATTGCCGCTGTTGAAGGAAGTGTTTCGATGGGCGCGAGCGGCAAGTCCGACTCAGCCGCTGACGTCTGGATTGTGGTATGATCATAAGGAGCTGAACGCATTTCAGATATCCAACTCTGACGTGATTACATTTCACAATTACGGCGACACGACAAGTCTGAAACAGGAAATTCTCAACCTTCAGAAGCTCGGGCGACCCATCGTGTGCACCGAGTACATGGCCCGCACCAGGCACAGTACATTTCAAACCCATCTTCCCATTTTCAAACAGTATGACGTGGGAGCGATTAATTGGGGGTTGGTTTCGGGAAAGACAAACACGATCTATGAATGGGATAAGCCCGTTCCCGACGGCTCGGAGCCGATGATCTGGTTCCATGACGTATTTCGAAAAAACGGAAATCCCTATCGCCCCGAAGAAGTGAAGTTCATTCGCGAAATTACCCGCAACGCGGAATAGTTATCCCCCTGCGGCTGTTTCCCCTCCCCGCGCCTTTTTCACGCCAATTCGACGCCAAATCCCGGGTTGTAACCTTCCGCTCCGCCCGCCGTATCTTCTAGAATCATCTGGCCGTCAATCCGAACGCTCCGGAGGTTCGCATGAGATTCGCACCCATCTTCAGTTGTTGTCTCCTCGCCGCCCTGCCCTCACAAGCGACATTCACCATCGTCGGACCTGCCTCACCGGGGTCGTCAAAGGAAATCGTCTCATTGAAGGATTTTACGAAGGAAGAAGTCCGCGCCACGGGCATCACGCTGGCCAAAGACCTGTCGGTCCACGTTTCCGCCGTCGGCGGCGGAGAGCATTCATTCTGGCGGGAACTGACGGACGATCATACCGACGATCAGATGTACGCCTACGGATGGATCATCGACGCACAAACGCGCGAGCCGGTCTGGGTCATGACGTTCGGCAACACCTCGGGCAAATCCATCCACCGCACTTCCGACGAGGACCTCGCGCTCCGCGCCGGGAGCTACGAAGTATATTTCACCGCCTACGCCTACGCGGTGCACACGCCGTTTTCCAATGTCAACACGAACATCGACCGCCGGAAGAAGCAGGAAAAAAAATGGGATAAGTTCGGCAACTTTATCCGGAAAATTTTCGACGGGGATGATCAGAATGAAGAGTTCATGGATCACGCGAAATCGGATTGGGGAATTACCCTGACAGTTCCGGAAACGGACGCGGCATCAGTCACGCCGTTCGAGCCGCCGATGAAAATGCCGGGAGAGATTTTCTCTTCGACAAGAATCGGCGATAATGCCTTTGTGCACAAATCGCTCAGTGTCTCGCGTGACGCCGTCATCCACGTCTACGCTGTCGGCGAAGGTCGAAAGAAGGACGACATGTTCGACTACGGCTGGATCGTCAGCAGCGGGTCTCGGGAGCGCATCTGGCAGATGTCTTATCATTCCACACGCCCCGCAGGCGGGGATGAAAAGAATCGCGTCTTTTCCGGCGACGTGACCCTGCCCAGGGGAGAGTATGAGCTCTATTATATTTCCGACGATTCCCATTCGAATGACGATTGGAATGCCGCGCCTCCCTCCGACCCGTTCAGATATGGCGTCACCCTGACTGCAACCGACGAGAGCGCGCGAAGCTCTGTGAAGGCCGGCGACCCTCCGGAGCTCGGGAAGAATGCGCTGGTCCAGCTCGTCAAGGCGGGCGACAACGACTACAAGAGCGGCGGCTTCTCACTGAAGAAGGATTCGAAAATTTGGGTCTACGCGCTGGGCGAGATGGATGAAGCAAGCCATAAGATGGCGGACTACGGATGGATCGTCGACGCAAAAACAAGGCGCCGAGTCTGGACGATGGAAGGGCGTTCGACATATCACGCCGGCGGGGATTCGAAAAACCGGCTCGCGGACGAAGTCGTCGAATTGCCGAAGGGGGATTACATGGTCTATTACGAGACGGACGGGTCGCATTCCTACGACAATTGGAATGCCTCGCCCCCGTTCGACGAGGAACATTGGGGCATTACGGTCATGGGCGCGGGAGATGACTTCGACATGAACTCAACCTCTTCGTTTTCCGAACGAGAGGAGTCCGGCGTTCTCGTCCAGCTCACCCGCGTCGGAGACGATCAGCACGTGCGCAAAGAGTTTACGCTTGACCGGCCCACAACCGTCCGCATCTACGCCATCGGTGAAGGGAAGGATGATGAAATGGACGATTACGGCTGGATCACCGACCTTGGCAGCGGCGAGCGCATCTGGGAGATGACGTTCGATAAGACGAGACATGCGGGGGGCGCGGACAAAAATCGAATGGTCGACGAGACGCTGAAGCTGAAGCCGGGAAAGTACGAGGTCCACTTCCGGACGGACGATTCGCACGCATACAACGATTGGAATGACGACCCGCCCGAGGACCGTACGCATTGGGGGATCACGATCTACAAGGACTGACGTGGTGGAGGGATGAGGGGAACGCAAGGGCGCGACGACGTCGCGCCTTTTTAATTTATGAGAAAAAAGGGTATGTTGAACCGCCACGGAACGTCCGGCAGGCGGCTACGAACAGACGAGAGGTACATTCAATGGTCAATCGAATTTTGGGAATCGGGTTAACCGTGTTGGCGGTGATTGTCGGGGCATTGGCGCAGGGAAGCACTCCGGCATTGAAAACTCAGAAGGAGAAATTTAGTTACAGCGTCGGGCTCGACATCGGCCGGAACATGGTCCAGCGGGCGGAGGACATCGACGCCGACGTCCTTGTCCGCGGCATACGCGATGCCTTGAGCGGAGCAACACCGCTCCTCACAGACCAGCAAATTGAGGAAACGATGAAACAATACCAGGCCGAAATGATGGAGAAACAGGGAGTGGCGGCGGAGCGCAATAAGAAAACGGGGGAGGCGTTTCTCGCCGAGAATAAGAAGAAAGAAGGCGTTGTAACCCTCCCAAGCGGACTCCAGTACAAGATTCTGAAAGCCGGCAGCGGGCCCAAGCCCACCGCCGGGCAATCGGTGGAATGCAACTACCGCGGCACGCTGATCGACGGAAAGGAATTCGACAGCTCCTATAAACGTGGACAGACGATTACATTCCCCTTAACCAACGTCATTAAAGGTTGGTCGGAAGCGCTTCAGCTGATGCCCGTCGGCTCCAAATGGCAGCTCTTTGTCCCTTCCGACCTCGCATACGGCGACCGCGGAGCGGGCAATGACATCGAGCCGGGTGCGACGCTCATTTTTGAAGTGGAGCTTGTTTCGATCAAGTGAGCCGTTTCCATGGAGCCGCTCAAAACGCTCGTGGAGTTCGCCCTCCATCTTGACCGGCATCTTCTCGAGTTCTGCACGGCGCACGGCACCTGGGTCTATCTTCTCCTCTTCGTTGTCGTATTTTGCGAAACGGGGCTTGTCGTCACCCCGTTTCTTCCGGGCGATTCGCTCCTCTTTGCCGTGGGATCCCTTGCCGCCATTAACGCCCTCCACGCGGAGATCGCAGCTCCGCTCCTTGTCGCAGCCGCGCTCTCGGGAGACAACGTCAATTATTGGATCGGTCGTGCCGTCGGACCGCGGGTTTTCAGCTCGGCCGAATCGCGGCTCTTCAATCGCGCGTATCTCGACCGGACACAGAGATTCTACGAGAAACACGGGCGGAAAACCGTCGTCATCGCCCGATTCCTGCCGATCATCCGGACCTTCGCGCCGTTCGTGGCCGGCATCGGCCGGATGGCCTACGTGCGATTTCTCCTCTTCAGCATCCTCGGGGCAATACTCTGGGTCACGCTCTTCGTTGGAACGGGTTTCTATTTCGGAAATATCCCTCTCGTAAAGAATAATTTCTCGCTCGTCATTATCGTCCTTGTCCTCATTCCCGGTTTGCCCGCTTTGATCGAATTCGTCAAACATCAACTTCACCATCGTTCCGCCCGGCGCTCCTGACCTGCCATGAAAATTCGTGTTGCAACGCCGGAGGACGCGCCGGAGATCACGAAGTTCAATTTGCTCATGGCGGCCGAGACCGAGCACCGGCGGCTCAACCCTGAAACCCTGCGCAACGGTGTCGACAGAATCCTGTCCGACAAATCAAGGGGGCTCTATTACGTCGCTGATATCCGCGGAGAGCTGGTCGGGCAACTGATGATCACGTACGAATGGAGCGATTGGCGCAACGGCACGTTCTGGTGGATACAGAGCGTTTATGTTCGGAAGGATTTTCGGCACAAAGGGGTCTTCAAGAACATGTATGAACACGTTGTCTCGCTCGCAAGAAAAGACCCGTCGGTCTGCGGCATCCGGCTGTACGTTGAGAGGCATAATGAGATCGCCCGCCGGACCTACGAGGCGTTGGGGATGGTGATGACGGAGTACGAATTGTTCGAGACCGACTGGCAGCTAAACGCATGAGCGCCGCGTGCTGTCGCCCGTCGACGCACGGGACTGCGAATTTCTTCTCGCGATGGTCGAAATCGTACGCGAGGAGATTCCGCAAGGGAAAGCTCGAGAAGGTCCAGCGTTATCTGCTTGACGGAATCCGGCTTGGCTCGGTGAATGCGAAATCTGTCCTCGATATCGGATGCGGAGTCGGGGCGTTGCATCTTACCCTGCTTAAGGAAGGCGCCCGCCAAGCAACAGGCATCGACCTCTCCGGGGGAATGTTGGATCAGGCACGAAGATTTGCCGGCCTCATGGGCGTTGAGGAGAGGACAAAATATGTTCAGGGTGATTTCGTCGAGCAGGCAGATTCCGTTGCCCCGGCCGAAATCACGATGCTGGATAAGGTGGTTTGCTGCTACGAGGATGTCGGAACGCTTGTGCGCAAGTCGACGGAGAAAACGCTGGACCTCTTCGCGGTGTCACACCCGCGCGAAAATTTTCTGGTTGAGTTCGGGTTCAAAATTGAGATTGCGCTCTCGAAGCTCTTCCGCGCACAGTTTCATCCGTACTGGCACAATTGGGGAGATGTTCAAAGGATGATTGTGGAGTGTGGATTTGATCTTCTGTATCACAACTCCACGTTTGCGTGGAATGTCGTGGTTTATCGGAGGCAAAAATTGGCGGCGTGATGGCGAGGCGGTGTTCTCGTGAGATGAATCTGCGGGGGAATTCGAAGCTCCCGGGTGCCCCGGGCGAACACGACGGGATTTAGAGTGCCACCACGCTGAGCGAGAAAATGGCCGGGAGGTACTCGCCCAAAAGTTTCCACGAATCTCCGCCGTTCAAGCTGTAGAAGATCTGTCCGCTCGTCGTTCCGACGTACAATCCAAACCTTTCCAATGCGTCGTGCGTCATTGCTTGACGATGGACATGAAGAAATGAATTTTTCGAGGGAAGGCCTTTGTTCAGCTTTTTCCACGTTTTCCCCCTGTTATTGCTCCGGTAGACGGCGAACTGTCCCTTCGGCGTAGCACGGAACTCAGCCCCCTGTTCCGGAATGACGTACACGGTGTCCGGGTCGTGAGGATGGATTTGAATCGGGAAGCCGAACCGTGAGGGAAGCCCTTCGCTGATATCAACCCAATCCTTCCCCCCGTTGTCGCTCCGGTAAACGCCACAATGATTCTGCTGGTACAGCACATCCGGAGTGTCGGGGTGCGATTCAAGATGATGCACACACTGTCCAACTTCCGGGAATTTGTCCGGCCTGAAGTCTGCGAGGACATTCTTGTTTCGTGGTTCCCAACTCCTCCCCCCGTCGCTTGTCGCAAAAACCCCTGCGGCGGAAATTCCGACGAACATCCTGGCTGGGTCGCTCGAATGCGGCACGATGCTGTGTACCATCAAACCTCCTGCTCCGTGTGTCCACTCCTTTCTTGAGGGGTGATCGGTCAGACTCTTCACCTCGTTCCAGTTCTTTCCGGCGTCATCCGACCGAAAGAGTGCACCCGGGTCGACCCCCGAATAGAGCACGTTTGGCTCCTGTTCGCTCGCCGGCTTCACGCACCACACGCGCTCGACTTTTTTTCCCGACGCTGCATCGAATTTGATCCCGCTTTCGGATTGCTTCCACGTTTTCCCCATGTCTGTGCTCAAGTGCACATCCGACCCAAACCAGTACGATGTCGCGCACGCGTACATTGTCGGCGTCGAACGGTTGTCGAGCATCAGGTCATTCACTTGCGCTCCTTTGAGGAGCGGACCTCGAAGGGACCATCTCGTGCGTTGGTGGTTCGACGCGAGGACAAATGCCCCCTTGCTCGTGCCGACGAGGAGGTGGATTTTCTTGGGCATGGGGGGGTTCCAGGACAGTAACAAAACCTTGTGGAAGTCTGAAAGTCGCTCTTCGGCGGGTGGCAGTTGGCAAGGGGCTAAAGCATTCCAGCCGACAGCTCACCGCCAGATGCCAAGAGCTAACGGCTCATCAAAGCCCTTCTTGTGAAATCATATACGCCAACATGGCCATCATCGCCGCCCCGAGTTCAAGTTCGCGCTCGTTCACTTTATCGAACGTATCGTTTTCCGAATGATGATAGTCGAAGTAGCGGTGTGAATCCACACTCAATCCGATGGTCACGGCACCTTTGCGTCCCAGCGGTCCGATGTCTGCGCCGCCGCCGCCGAGCGTAATCCTGTCCCCGCCGATAGGCCGGAACACCGGAGCCCATCGCAGAATTTTCACGTACGCTGCAGAGTCTCCGACGCCGAATCCCCGTGGACTCAATCCGCCGGCATCGGTCTCAATCGCGGCGATGGGATGTTCACCCGGGCGAACTTTTTCCGCGTAGCCGAGCCCGCCGCGCAGGCCATTCTCTTCATTCATGAAAAGGACGACGCGGATCGTCCGCTTCGGTCTCAGCCCCATTTGCTTGAGCAGCCGCAACGCCTCGACTGACTGAACGACGCCTGCGCCGTCGTCGTGGGCACCCTGCCCGACGTCCCAGCTGTCGAGATGACCTCCCATCACGATCACATCCTCCTTCATCTCCGAACCCGGAATCTCCCCCACAACATTTGCAGACTCGACATCCGGCAAGGTCTCGCAGGAGAGGGTCAGATGAACTTTGACCGATTGTTCACTCTTGAGCGCCGCGCTGATCGCTTCGGCATCGTTCGTGCTCACACACGCAGCGGGTATTTTCTGAACAGAATCCGCATAATTCATCGCGCCGGTGTGCGGAGAGTTGTCCAGGAGCGTCGTCATCGAGCGAACCAGTGCGGCCACGCCTCCAACCCGCGCGGCCTCGACGGCTCCATGCACTCGTTGATCGACTGCCCCTCCGTACGCCTCGAACGTTGCAAACCGCGTCCGGTCCATCGGTCGATTGAAGAAAACGATTTTTCCCCTGGCCTTCCCGCCCAACAACTTCAGCTCTTCAAAGGAGTGAACTTCAACGACCTCTGCCGTGATTCCTTCCTTCGGCGTCGCGATGCTTCCACCAATGGCGAGAATGCGAAGCCGTTTCGGTTGCGCCAGGCCGTCGTAGCTGAGCGCTGCCTCCTCAACCGGTCCGCGCACCCAGCGAGGCACCATGACCGGCTCGAGATGGACATTTTCTGCTCCCGAATCTTCGAGGTACTTCTTGGCCCACTGGACCGCCTGGGCGGCCTTTGGCGAGCCGCTGATGCGATTCCCGATCGTCGAAGTCAAAACCCGCAGCGCCTCATACGCCTTTCCGGACGCCAGCGAAGTTCGGAACATCTCGACCCCGAGGGAGTCGTACGGTGTCGTCGAAACCTGCGAGAGCGCGATGGGCGCGGCCAGGACAAGGACCCAAGCGCAAGAGAAAGTTTTCATCGTCTGATTTCTCCGAGTAGTTTTTGCCTCCAGTGTCGGCGGGAAACAGTCTTCACATACCCAACGCTCGTCCCGTATTTCATTTTTCCGTGCTTGCTCTTCCCCGGCCCCTTGACACAATCCCTTCCGCTCACTATCTTTAATCGTAAAGATACGATAATACCCCGGATATGCCCGTCACCAAAACCGGTCTGTTCGAACTGAAGGACGTCCGCATTGCCGCCCTCGCGAAGGCGATTGCCCATCCGGCGCGGATCGCTATTCTGAAAGCCCTTGCAAAGAGGGACGAATGCATCTGCGGCGAGATCGTCGACGTGCTTCCGTTGGCGCAGTCAACCGTGTCACAGCATCTCAAAGAACTGAAAAAGATCGGCTTAATCAAGGGTGAGGTTGACGGCCCGCGGTCGTGCTATTGCATCGACAAAGAATCGCTCAGAGAATATTCGGAGGCCATCACGATGTTTCTCGGCGACATCCGGACAAACAGGTCAAAGCAAAGGCGGCGACAAACCCGGGGCGGCGGTTCCACTGGAACTTTGAAGACCCCGCGGCGCTCACGGGAACGCCAGACGAAAGGACAAGAGAGATTCGGGATAAGATCCGGTCGAGGGTAAACGAGTTTGGCGAGAAGGGATCGCCCGACTGATGGATGGGGATGTGGCAAATGTGGATGTGCATGACGACGATGACTCCAACGCGCAAGGCAACGTCAAGCGATATCGCCCAGATTCGACAGCTCCTCGATGCTTCGGGTCTCCCGTCGGTCGATTTTGACAGGCACCTCGACCACTTTATTGTTGCGGTAGAGAAAGGCGTGATCATCGGCGTGGTTGGTCTCGAAGTGCACGGATCCAGCGCACTGCTGCGATCGTTAGCTGTCCGTGAGCAAAACCGGAGAACGGGTCTTGGAAGGGGGCTTTCTACGGCGATTCTTGCGTACGCCGAGTCGATTGGCATCCATGAGCTCGCGCTCCTGACCACCACAGCCGAAGGATTTTTTGCAACGCAGGGATTTATCAAGGTTTCGCGGGAGGAGATCCCCGCCTTTGTCAAGCAGACGGAGGAGTTCAGGAAGTACTGCTCCTCGACGGCCGTGTGTATGAGGAAGGAGATGGCGGTGAGCTTCTAGCGATTGGCGGTGAGCGAAAAGATTGGGCTCCGTCTCTTTCCAACGCCGTCAAAGCTGACTGCAGAACGCGAACCGCTCAGAACTACCCTACGGCTGCTCCCTCAGTTTCGGCGAGAACTTCCATAACCCTCCCGCAAACAGCAGCGCACCAGCGCCGCAGAGAAACACCGTCAGCGGCGGGCCGATAGTCTGCGCGACTCCGCCGACCATCAACGCTCCGACCGGCATGAATCCGAAGAAGACCAGACTGTAGACCGCCATGACGCGGCCGCGAAGCTTGTCGTCCACATTTGTCTGGATCGTCGCGTTCGTCAGGTTGAACACAAAAATGAATGACCCTCCGATGAAGACAAGAATAAGTAACGCCAGCGGCGTCGTGCGGACGACCGAGAAAAGCATCATGAAGACCGGATACGCAATCGTTCCGACCGTCAGGATCTTCCCTCGAAAATTGAGGTGCCCGAGCGACGCGATCGTAAGAGCGGCGATGAGCGCTCCGATGCCTCGCAATGACTGAAGCCAGCCGTTCGTCGAGGCATCGCCGTGCAGGATATCCACGGCCCACGCGGGAAAGAGCGTCATCAGGGAGGTTCCGAGAAGCGTGGTCGACGCGGTGAGGAACAACAGGGCTCGGATGATCGGGTGATTCACGGCGTAGCGAATTCCTTCGCCGAGTTCTTTCATGGGCGATTCCTTCGATATACGCCGCACGAAGGGAGCCATTTCCATCGACGCAAGCGCAATGATCACGCCGATGAACGAAATGCCGTTCAGCGTAAAACACCAGGCAGGGCCCAGGGCGGCATAGGCAATTCCGGCAGCGCCGGGCCCGACAGCCGTCGCGACGTTGAACATCGTCGCGTTCATTGCAATGGCGTTCGTAAGATGTTCGCGGTCGACGAGCTCCGTGACGAGCGAGAGCCGCGCTGGCGCATCGAATGCATTCGCGGTCCCCAGCCCGAAGGACAGAAGCACGATGTGCCACGGTTGAACAACGTGAAGAAATGTCAGCGCCGCGAGAATGAACGCCTGCACCATCATGCACGATTGCGTGATGATCATGAGCCGGCGCCGCGACATCCGGTCGGCGACGACTCCGGCATACAGCATGAAGATCCACGCAGGAATGCCGTTTGCAAATCCGACGATGCCGAGATAGCCGGGGGATTTCGTCAGCTCGTAGATCAGGAAGCCCTGCGCCGTCGCCTGCATCCAGGTTCCGAACAACGAAATCATTTGTCCCCAGAACCAGCGGCGATAGTTCGGATACTGTAATGCCGCAAACGTCCGCACGAATTGCAGTCGTCGCGGCGAATGCCGGGGTTTAGTGCGGTGCGGCTCGTCTTGTCCGGAAGGAGGGGCGCTGCCTGCGACAACCGGAGCGGTCATCGAGCACGATGCCCGGATGCGCCGGAGGAAGTCATCGATTTTCCTGGAGAAGGCGGACGATTTTGGTCGTTACACGTCGGGGAGAAATCCGTATCGATTGCGCGAGCATCTTGTTTCGAAATCCCGGAATGACGATCCTTTTTCCCTTCATCATCCCCCTGTATCCCATCTCGGCGACGGTGTGCGCATCCATGATCTTCTTTCCTGCGACGAGCTTTGACTTCTCCATCCCTCCCCGCTTTTGAAATCCGGTCTGCGTCGGGCCGGGACAGAGACACGTGACGGTGACTCCCGTTCCGCGAAGCTCTTCTGCAAGCGCCTCTGAAAAGAAAAGCACGTACGACTTCGTTGCGTAGTATATCGCCATCAGCGGTCCCGGTTGGAACGACGCCGTCGACCCGAGGTTGAGGATCCTCCCTTTCTTCTGCCGGAGCATCTCGGGGAGAAACAGTTTCGTGAGGTGCGTGAGGGCCACCATGTTGACTTGCATCATCTCGAGCTCCGTCGTTGCCGGCGTCCGCGCGAATTCACCGAACACGGTGTATCCTGCATTGTTGACGAGGATGTCGATTCTGATATCCTCCGACCTCAGCGTATCGAAAATCTGCCGGGGTGCATCGGAATCGGATAAATCCTTGACGAGTACGCGGACCGAAATCCGATATTCCTTCCGCAGTTCAGCCGCTATCTCCATGAGCCGGTCTTCGGACCGGGCGACAAGGACGAGATTGCACCGGTCATGTGCGAGGAGCTTGGCGAGCTCGAATCCGATTCCGCCCGATGCGCCGGTGACGAGGGCTGTCGCTGTGCGGCTGTTCTCGTACTTTGGATTTCCATTATTCATAATGTTTTAACGCCGGCCATAAATCGCGCAAGGGCTTGCGCAACCCTCGGCAAACGTACACGGCCAGATCATTCTCATACGGCATGCAGTATGGAGAACTTACCACCCCGAAAACCTCGACACTGTCAAACGCTGATTGCTGGTCCTGGAGTTTACCGCCCAGAATGATCACGACGCTCCCGTCGTATCCATCATACCCCCAAAGCCAATAGTTGTTGTGGCTGCCGATCGCAGGAGGAAGATGATACTTCTTGCCAAAAAAGTCAATCGCCGCGCATCGGCCGTAATTGTCCGAGTAAATCGCGCACCGCGCCCGGTCGCTTTCGGGGAGACTCATGTATGCCCGAGCGACCATTTCCGCTTTCTCCTGCCACCCGAAACGGTCGGCGTAGAACTGCGGAAGCTTGTCGAGTTTCTTGTGTTCGGGATTGTCCGGAGCGAAGCCGATGGCTTCTGCGTAACGAATGTACGACTCGACGGGCAGTACGGCGAGAATCAGTGGTAAGAAAACGATTGCGAAAACACCAATCACTCCTGGAAGCGCGAACCGAATCCACCGGAGCGCATTTCGTTCCGTCCATTGCTCGACGGTAACGGCGCCGGCGGCAAAGAGCGCGCCGTACGCCGGTGAGAGATATTCCCCCTTGCTGTGGCCGTTTGCAATGAGAACGGCGAAGCCCGTCACGTACACGATTCCGAGCAGCCGGTACTTCGCGCCGCGTGGAGTGAAGAGGGAGACAAGTCCGGCAAGCCACAGCGGAAGCGCTGCGGGGTTCTGTTCGAGAAGTTGATCTTTAGCGAACGAAAGTGCGTTCAGGGTTGAGTACTTCTGCGACGTGGCATTCCGCATGAACTCGAGATGCGGATTGCCGTTCGCGATGTTCCAGACCACGAATGGCAGAAACATGGCAAGCGCGATGGCTCCGCAAACCCACGGCCACCGAGTCCTCAGCCATCGGCGTTGCTCCGTCAAGACGAGGCCTGCGGCGATCCCGAGGCCGAGCCAGAGGACGTCGATCTTGTTCATCAATCCGATGCCGAGAACAACCCCGAGCAGAATGAAGTTGCGCGGCCTGCCGCCGTTGATGATCACGCAGATGAGATAGAAGGAAATGGACCAAATGAGAATGTCGATGGCGTTCATCGAGTAGTACGAATCCATTCCCAGCCAGACGAACGAAGCAAGAGCGGCGATGGCTGCCGTGGCTCGAGCGAATTTCCTGCCCCCCATTTTCTCTGCGATGAGACCCACGAAGAGAACCGTGATGCTTCCAGCGACAGCAGGGAGGATCCGGAGCATGACAAGCGAATCACCGAACAAGACGCGGGAGATTGCGAGAAGGAAGATAGAGACCGGCGGCTGGTCGACATACCCCCAGGCAAGATGATTGCTGCAGGCGATATAATAGAGCTCATCGCGGAAATAGCCGTAGGCGCCTCCAAGATTGATGGCGACGTGGAGCAGGAATTTTGCAAAGGCGATTGAGAGAAGAAGCTTGTGTTCGCGGAAAAAAGAGAGAGATCTCATAAGGTCAAGAGTTGGTGAATAGTGA
>DATJYV010000130.1:0-41863 GCA_035499415.1 Bacteroidota bacterium | reverse complement strand
CCTTCATCTTTCATCAGCACCTTCCCTGCACTGAAATTCGAGAACATTGTCCGAAGAGGAATGAGTGGCGTGACACGTTCGCCAAGAGATACGATGTTTCGTTGTTCGCCCACGGGAAGCACGGGCCCGTACCGCCGCCGGTCGGATAAACGATCCAGTCGGGCAGTTTCCAACCCAGTTGCTCTGCCAGCTCGTAGGCCATCGTTTTCTTCCCCTCGAGGCGGTACGGCTCCTTGAGTGTGGAAACGTCGAACCACTCCGGATGTTTTTTCCTATCTTCGTTCATCGCTTTCGCCGCGTCGCTTATGTTTCCCTGCACGAGGGTGATGTGTGCGCCGTACGCAATGCACTCCTCGATGTTGATTTCGGGGGTATCTTTCGGCATGTAGATCCATGAATGCATTCCCGCCCGCGAAGCGTACGCGGCCGCTGCACCGCCGGCGTTTCCCGCGGAAGGGAGACAAATCGACGATATTCCCAGCTCTTTTGCACGGGAGATTGCCATGGCGAGCCCCCGGGCCTTGAATGAGCCGGTCGGCAGCAATCCTTCATCTTTCATCAGCACCTTCCCTGCACTGAAATTCGAGAACATTGTCCGAAGAGGAATGAGTGGCGTGACACGTTCGCCAAGAGATACGATGTTTCGTTGTTCGCCCACGGGGAGCACGGGCGCGTACCGCCACATCGAGTACTCGCCTTCCTTCAACCCTTCGCGCGTGAAAGTCCTGCGAGCCGACGCCAGGTCGTATCTTGCCAGGAGCGCCTTCCCGCACTTCCGGCAAACCGTCTGGATTTCCGCGGCCGGGTGCGGGGTTCGGCAGACGGAGCATTCCAGTCGGGTAAGAAATGTCAGCGGTGCGTTCACGTGGTCTTTATCCGAAGTTGAAATCGGGAAGTCCATCGAAGGTACTTTGGGGGCGTTCAAGAATCAAGATGAGCGGAGAGTTATTCCCGCGACCCCACGAATCATTCCCTCCTCAGCGGAAGAGATTCATGACGCATTCGGACTGCATCACCCACCCGATTTTATTCTTGAATTTTAGAATCGTTCTCTCTATTATTCGCTCTTCATTCTCCCCTCATTCCCAAGGGACCAGCATGAACCGAATTTTCGCAGGTATCGTCCTTGCAACTTTTCTCGTGGGCGCCACCTCTTCTGCACTGCCGAAGTTTGCCAGCAGGACGGGCTTGAAGTGCCAGTCCTGCCACATCAACCCGACAGGGAAAGGAATGCGGAACGAATTCGGCAGGACGTTCGGCCAGGACGAGATCGTACTGCCGACGTTCAAGGGATTGACCGATCTGGACGACTATTCCACATCTCTTACCCCGAACATCGGTTTCGGCGGCGATTTCCGTGAACTCTTTTTCTACGAACAGAATCAGAATGTCTCCAGCTTTTTTCAGATGCAGGGGGACATGTATCTCGACCTGCGCTTGAACAAGAAGTTATTTGTTTACTTTGACAAAGGATTGTATACGGGGTTCGAAGTGTTCGGGATGGCGCGCGTTCTTCCGCTCGACGGATACATCAAAGTGGGAAAATTCATGCCCGCGTACGGCACGCGCATCGACGACCATACGTATTTCATCCGGGGGGGGCCGCCCGGTGGCGGACCCTGGGCCGGACTGTTCCCGACGACTCCGGTGAGCTATCCGATCGGCCTTCCGTTTGGCGAGCGCTCCGAGGACACGGGCCTGGAGCTCGGTTTCTTCCCCGGCATCTTTTCCTTCAATGTCGGTTTATTTAACGGCGAACCCGGAGGCGGACTGACAGGCGAGACCGGAACAAAATACAAAGCTGTTGCACTGAGGGGAGACGCGACTTTCAAGCTTGGGTCGATTCCGATAAACTTCGGCGGGTCGATCTACAACCTTCCCGGCGACGCTGCGACAAACACGTACTACGGGGTTTTCGGCTCCATTACCGCCCTCGAGAAGTTGACCCTCAACAGCGAAGTGGATTATCTGCAGACGGTAACATCCGGGAGAACGTTTGTCGGCGTCGTCTATTGGGATGAGCTGAACTACATGGCGGTCCAGGGGCTCGACCTGAAGCTCGCGTACGAGTTTTACGACCCGGACAACGTGAGGAAAAACGGGAGTTTCTCGCAGGTGACGGTCGGGGCGGAGATATTCGTGCTCAGCGGAGTTGAGCTTCGTCCGTTGTATCGGATCAACATGGAACAACCGACGGAGGTCTCGAACAACGAGTTCCAGATGATGTTTCATTTCTACATTTGACCGCGGGATGGGAATTCGTTCTGCTCCGCTTTCCGGTTCCTGTCTCGTCGTGCTTGCACTCCTTCCGCTCATTTCCCTCCAGAACCGACAAAGCGACAAGGGAAAGAAACTCAGCTTTGCCGCAGACGTCGCGCCACTGATCAAAACCTACTGCCTCCCGTGCCATCTCGCCGAGAATGAAAATCCGAGCGGCCTCGCGCTGGACAATTATGAGCTTGTCATGAAGGGGGGAGACCACGGCAATACGGTGGTTCCGGGAAAGCCCGAAGAAAGCAACATCTACCTGAAGCTCCTCCCAACGCCTCCGTTCGGGAAACAGATGGCGCGGAACAAGAAAAAACTGACGGAGGAGGAGGTGAAAATCGTGCACGACTGGATCCTTCAGGGGGCAAAGCCGTAGTCGCGTTCACTCCACCCGTTCCACCTTGATGGTGTTGGTAGTCCCCTTCGACAGGAGCGGGATGCCCGCCGAAAACACAATGTAGTCCCCGGGCCGGACGTAGCCGAGTCGCTTCAGTTCGTCCTGAATTCGCCGCAAAGCCGCGTTCGTGTCTTCCTCGAACTCCGCGATGATGATCCCCCGAACCCCCCAAACGATATTGAGCCGGCGCAAAATTTTTTCGCGCGCCGTCACCGCGATTATCTTCGCGAGAGGCCTGTATTTGCTGATTTGAATGGCCGTCGTTCCAGAATGGGTGATGGGGACGATTGCTTTCGCGCCGACCTGCGCCGACAGCGTGCAGGCAGCCCGCGCCACTGCATCGAACACCTTTTGTTCCTGGTCCGAAGGAGTTTCCCGGATGTCCAAACGGTCCCCCCTCTGCGACTCCGCCCGGCGAATGATCTGGTCCATCGTCCGGACGGTTTCGACCGGAAACTTTCCGATGGAAGTTTCGCCGCTCAGCATCACGGCGTCCGCGCCATCCAGCACGGCGTTCGCGACGTCGTTCGCTTCCGCCCGCGTCGGCCGCGGATTTTCGATCATCGACTCGAGCATCTGGGTCGCAATAATCACGGGAACTCCGGCTTCGTTACACTTACGCACGATCATTTTCTGAATGATCGGGACATCCTCCGTCGGGAGTTCAACACCGAGGTCGCCGCGTGCCACCATGATCACGTCGGCTTCCTGCACGATGCGGTCGATTCCATCCACCGCTTCCCCCTTTTCAATCTTCGCGACGATGGGAACCTTCTTCCCTTTCTGCACGGTGCGTATGATCACGTCGCGGAGCTGGCGTATATCATCCGCCGAGCGGACGAACGAGAGGGCGACGTAGTCGATGTCGTTGGCAAGGCCGAACGCAAGGTCCTCCACATCCTTCTCCGTGAACGACGACGCGCTGATTTTCACTCCCGGGAGATTCATCCCTTTGTGCTCGGAGAGTATCCCCCCGTTCACGACCGTGCAAAGCACGTCGCGACCGGTTTTCGATTCAACCCTCACCTTCATTTTTCCGTCGTCCAGCAGAATCGTATCCCCCGGAATCACATCGCGCGGCAGGAGTTGGTAGGTCGTTGAGACTCGCTTCGCGTCCCCCGGCACCTGGTCGATGGTGAACGTGATGGTTGCGCCGTTGACGAGCTGAATCGTCTTATTCGCCAGCGGGCCCGTTCGGATCTTTGGACCGCTCAAATCCTGAAGAACCGTGATGTGTTCTCCCGTCTTCTCGCTCGCCCTCCGCACATTTTCGATAATCCGCAGGTGCTCGTCGTGTGTTCCGTGGGAAAAGTTCAGCCGCACCACGTCCATGCCGGCCTCAATGAGATGAATGAGCGTATCGACGCTCTCAGAGGCAGGCCCGATGGTGCCGATAATTTTCGTGTTGCCGAAGACGTTCAAGCGATTCATCATACTCCGACCCTGGAAGACTGGACGACCGTCGCAAGCGCCGGCAGGATATCGCCGGCCTTACCGGTTAATACTTCGTCGACGGTCGATGATATTTCTGTCCGTTCAACGTTGATTTCGACGACATACGAGCCCGCGGACCGGGCGATCGCCGGAAGAGATGCGGCGGGGTACACGATGGCGGACGTTCCGACACAGAGGAAAAGGGAAGAACGCTTTGCCGCCCGTTCCGCCTTCTGGAACGCATCGACGGGAAGTTCTTCGCCGAACCAGACGACATCCGGCCGGAGGAGCCCGTGACAGTGTCGACAGCGCGGCAATTCGCGCGCGTCTCCTGGTGCCGCGGGGGAATCCGTCGAGCCGCAGTCCATGCACCGGTCGCGTTCGATGTTGCCGTGCAGTTCAAGGACATTCTTGCTCCCGGCGCGCGCGTGGAGGTTATCGACGTTTTGTGTTGCGATCGTGAAGTCCGGTATGCTTTGTTCCATGCGCACGAGTGCATCATGCCCTGCGTTCGGGTGAACTGTACGCACGATCGCCCGTCTTTGTGCGTACCATTCCAATACGAGCGCCGGGTTTTTCATAAAGCCATCGATGCTTGCAAGCTCCTCGGGCCTGAACCGCGACCAGATGCCATCCTTGCTGCGAAACGTCGGCACGCCGCTCTCGGCCGATATCCCCGCACCGGTCAGCACGCAGACCGAGCCGCCGCCGGAGAGGAGGTTGCGGAGTGCAGGAGAGATGGTCATGGCGATGGCTCGAGAATCAGAAGTTCCCTGCAGCTTCGCTCGATGCGGGAAATATCCATCGGCATCTCCCGGTAGCCGCCGTCCAGCCACAGCGCGACCTGGTCCCGATAATGTGCATTGAACGGCTGGCCCGATTCCCCCGGAGGCGTGACGGCGGCAGTACGATTGGGGTCGGCAAGGTCGAAGATCTGACGCGTCGACGGTCCCACGGTGCTTCTGTACGGCTCCCCGATCAGGAAATCTCCCTTGTTCACCGTCGAGTGCGACCCCTCGCGTTGAAACGGGCCGACATTGAAGATTGACTGCAGGAGCTTCCTGGTGCCGAAAACGTGGCCGAACGTTATTGTGTGCACCCTTCCCCATTGCCATTCCTTCAGCTCCCCTCCGAGCGTCGCTTGCAGCTCTGCGACCGCGTCCCGCACGCTTGCGCGAATGATGTCATCGCGCCCTTCCCGTTGTTCCGTCCGCGGATCGTCGAACCAGGCGGAGGAACTGTCCTGGAGCAGGCGCGTCGTCAGCGCAAGAGGCATGGATGCGAGTGTATCGTAAAGTCCGAGAAGAGGCGTTCCCAGCCAGGGATGAAGCGTGTTATGGATGATATGGAGCGACGTCGATTCAAAGAGCGTCGTCGCAACATCTTCCTTCTTCATCTCAAAATTCCAATTCCGCAAGTATGTGAGGCAGGTGGAAACCCGCGGATCGTCGACCGTCTGATGCTCAAACGCGTGGAGGATGATGGGAACGATCGTTTTCGCCTGCAAAGAATAGACGTCGTTCTGAATGCGCTCGCAGTCCTCGGCGGTGAAAGACCCTCCCTCCCGGAGCAGAGAAGAAATTCGTTCCGCCCGCCACTCCGGTTCCCAGTAATTTGAAATGTAGTAGGGATATCGGTCGTCGGCGATCCGGTTGTTCGCGGTAACGATGAATCCCTGATCGGGGTTCAGGCACTGAGGCATATTTTCGAACCGGACGAATCCCTTCCAATCGTACGCGCTGGTCCATCCCGGCGCCGGGAGAGTCGGGCCGTTTTGCGGTCGAATGGGGAGCTTGCCCGCCGTGTAATAGCCGATGTTGCCGGCGGTGTCGGCAAAAACAAAATTTTGTGCAGGGACTCCAAAGGATCGGAGCGCCCTTTTGAAGTCATTCCAGGACGTTGCACGGTTCAGGGAATAAAACGCCCGCGCTTCGTTCGACGGCTCAAATCCCGTCCAGCGCATGCTCACGAGGTCCGGCGAATATTCCGCCGCCGGCTCCATTCTGTTAATGATCGGTCCGCGTTGCGTACTGTACGTTGTCAGAATGACGGGGAGCCCGTCCCTGACGAGAATGGTGTCTACGCGTTCGGTGACGGGAACCCAGTTTCCGTTGAGCAGAGACCGGGTTGGGTGCTGGATCGAGTCAACCCGTTCATAGTAAAAATCTTCGTCGTCGAGCATGGCGTTCGTGACTCCCCAGGCAATCGACCGGTTCCTTCCGATGACGACGAACGGGACTCCGACGATTGAGACGCCTTCCACATCGAGCGTCGGGGTCACGACGTGGAGGTCGAACCAGCGGGCCGGCGCCGTGAGAAAGAGGTGGGGGTCGTTTGCAAGGAGCGGTTTGCCGCTCAAGGTTTTGGCTCCCGAGATCGCCCAGGAATTGCTCCCGGTCTGGAAGTCGTTGTATCCGACGAGCGATCGGTAGGATCGTTCCGCATCGAACCATTCTGCCGCCAGTCTGGCCGCCGCTTTCTTTCGCGATTCGGATGGTACGATGATGGGCGCATCCTTCGGCCAAGCCGGGAACAGGTCGCGGGCGCGTTCCTCACCGAAGCGGCGAACGAACTCTCCGAGCACGAGGTCGACCCACCGCGCGTAGTTGAGCTCCCAGCCCATCAACCTGCTCATGAGAAGCGAGTGTTCTGGACTCCACGGTTCCGGTTCGAAGCCGAGCATATCAAATTCGATGGGCCACCGGCCTTTATGGCCGTCGATGAATGCATTGATGCCGGCCGCATAGGCGGTCAGCGCCGCACGCGTCGTGTCGTCAAGCAAACCCCCAAGCGCCTGCGCCTCCCGCCAGAGTCCGAGAGTCCGGAACATCTTGTCCGTCTTGAGCGCCGGCTCGCCAAGTATTTCCGAAAGCCGTCCCATGCCGGCACGGCGGATCAGTTCCATTTGCCACAATCGCTCCTGCGCATGGACGAATCCGACGGCGAAGTACGCATCGTGGTCGGATTCGGCAATAACGTGGGGAACGCCATATGCGTCTCGATAAATCCTGACGGGTGCCAGGAGACCGTTCAGACGCAGCCGCCCCTCCGTTTCGGGGGCAGACTTGGAAATGAGATAGTATGCTGTCCCGGCCATGCCAAGGAGGACAATGAACAGCACTCCGGTCAGTCCTATGAGAGCTTTCGAACTCGGTTTCACCGATTCGGTTGAGGCAAAAAAAAATCCGCCGGTACGGGAGTACCAGCGGAAGGAATGTAGTGAAACTTCAGAGGGCCCGCAACTTTGTCAGAAGCGGTAGCTGAGCGTTGCGTTGAAGTTATTCGTCAGAATCTTCTCGCTCGTGGTGGAAGCGGATACGAGGTTATCGATGTAATAGTTGTCGCGAAACGTCTTCCATGCTCCACGTTCGTAGGCAATGTTGAGCGTCGTTGACTGCTCGAGCATGATGCCGGCGCCTGCCGTGTAGTAGAGCTGGTCATAATCGTGCGTGTTGGCATCCGCCTGGTACGGAGAGGGATTCCAAATGAGGCCGCCCCGGAGTTGTAGCCCGAGATCCCAAAGCGTAATTTCCGCCCCTCCGCGGAGGTTCGTCGTCGCCCGGAATATCTGCTTGATTTCCCGATTTTCGTCGACGAGGTCGGGATTGTCGCTGTCGAATTGCAACTGTGTCCAGTCGGTGTACTCCGCGTCTCCGGCGAGCATCAGCCAATCGAATACCTGGAACGATGCCCCGCCGCTCAAGACGTACGGCGTGATGATCCGATAGCTTGTCGTACCGGGATACGAAATGCTGTACGTATCCCCGTTATCGAATGAGCTCGTGCCGGCGTCGGTGAAATCTTCGCTGATGCTATACACTGTCGGCGTCCGGACCGTGAGGCCAAGCTTCATCAACCCCTGCTTGCGGTAAAGGATCCCGAATAATGCGTTAAACCCGTTTAAATTACTTTTGATCGTGCTCTCGTACGAAAACTGGTTCAGGTCTGTCGTTACGCCGGGAATGTACACATTGTGAACATTTAAAGGGTCGGTTTCTGCATACTGCCGGTCGTACGAATATGAACCCGAAACAATGTTCAGACCGACGCCGATGGAGAGACTGCGTGAAATGTCCATGGCTCCGCCGAACGAGTAATAGTTCACCCCTCCGCTTTCCAACACGGTTGCACTCTGCTGGACGCTGTCGCGGACGAGCGGTACCAGTTTGCCGCTCACCGAATCGAAGTCGGCGAGAAAAAGCTGGTACGGCATGTTATTGTCGAACACATTCTGCTGGTCGGCATACGACAGACTGTTCAAATTCGTGGTGGGGGTCATCGATGAGACGATGGAGCTCGTAGGGTTGAAACCGCTAAACGAGACGCCCGTGGTGTAGTCTGCAATTCGGCCGAATCCGAACGCAAAGGTAAGAGCCCCGCGCGAAGTCGGAATAGGGTAGACCACCCCGAGATTATTAAGAGTAGTCGAACTATTGTCCGACTTCATCTGATTTCCGAAGAAGGTCGCATTATCTCCGTAATCGAACCCCGAGAGACCGATGGAGAACTCATAGCTTCGCTGCTGCGCCAGACCGGCCGGATTTGTGAAGAGAGCGGAAAAATCGTTTGCGACACCGATTGTTGCGTTTCCCATTCCGAGCGACCGGGCCGAAACACCCAATCCAAACTGCGAGAACCGGAGCGCATCCTCGGCGTACTGAGCCACAGCCGTGGAAGAACCTGCCAGTGCCAGACCGATTCCTGTCGAAACCAAAAATATCTTCCTCATAACGATCCTTCTCCTCAAAGATTCCTCAGGTTATCGTCCTCGTCGACCGCCGCCGCCACCGCCCCGGTGGCCACCACCTCCGCCGCCACTCGGCGCAGACCGGGATGGTCCGGCAGGAGGGGCTGATCGAGGAGCATACGACCGACCGGGCGCCGACCGCACGGCTCCCTGACTTCGCGAACCCTGCGGGGCAGGGCGGGCCGAGTATGGCGCCATCCTCGCGCCGGATCGTCGATATGAGGTTGCTGCGGGAGCTGACCTGACCCCGCGAGACGGCGCGAAAGCAGAGCGATTATATCCTCCGGACCGAACCGCGCCACTTGCGCGCGAACCCGCTGCCACTCCCGTCGGCGTCACACTCCCTCGCGTTCCGACGTATGTCTGACCAAACGGCGTCCGGTTCACACCGGAACGACGCACGCCGGAGGTGCGAATGGGATATGAATAACCCGGCGCGTACGCGTACCGCGCCCCGAATCCATAGTAACCGTACCCGGCAAAAGCGAGTCGCGGATATGCAGCATAGTAAGGATACCGATAAACGACGTATGGAGTTCCGCACCACCACCAGGGATTATAGTACGGGTCGTAAGAAAACCAGGGGTCGTAAGGCGAGTAATACGCCCACGATGGATAGTAGTAATCGAAGCCGACATGGTACAAGGGTCGGTGATAATAGAGGTCGTCGTACACGGTATCTCCGGACGCAACGCCCGTCGAGTCCGTCGGGGGCGAATATGCCTCCTCCCCGTCGGTAGACATCACTCTCGTGTAGCATCCTTGGAGAAGTGCAGCGCCTGCGAACAAAGACAGGAGCGCGAGCATGCGGCTGAGGTTTTTCATGGTTAGCCTCTTAGAGTTCTCATTGCTGCCGCAACAAAAGGCAATTATAATGCCACCACAAAGGCGTGTGAATGCCCAAAATCAACCACTTTCACCTCCAATTTGACTCGTCCGAAGTCGTCGTGTCCCGTAAAACATACAAACGTTGGCGCCGGTGTCCAGCCGCTCGAACATCAAAACTCCCCTACATAATCTATCTCGATCGTACGGGTTCCGATGCTGATATTCTGCTGGTTCTTCGTGACATTCTTGAGATCAAATCCGACAACGAGGCCTTTTCCCCATGACCACCTGAGGGAGAGATTCAAATATCCCCGTCCCCGGCCGATCGTCTGGTCATCGTTGAATCCAAAATCGTATTCGCCGAAAAGGGAAATATCTCTGCCGATCGACTTTTCTCCGCCGACGTACGCGTCCAGGTCTTTGTCTCCATCGTGGCGCTCGAGAGTCATATTCAGCCCACCGTGAATACTCAGATTTCCCAGGATCGAATAGTTCTTGCTGGCGGCCGCAAAGAAGCCGGGCGATTTGATCGTATAGCGCCTGAGGGAATCCGCGTCGAGGAACGGCTCCTTCCCCTGCGAGTCGAAACCCAGTGCGATCGCGGGCATGACGAAATTCTCGTTGATGATCCTGAATCGAGCATTCACCCCCGGTTCCGGATTCCACCCTATGCGGGATGAGCCGATGATATCGGTTCCACCGTATGAGACCCCGAAACTGAACTGGTCGAACACCCCCACATTTATTCCGACCAGAATCCCCCCCTGCTCGTAAAAGTTCGAGGTCAATTCGAACTCGCCGCGCTTGAGCATCCCCGCTGTCGGCTTGTCGATGATCATCAGCGGTTCGCTCGTTGCTGCGTCGCCCGCGTATCCCTGTGAACGGACCGTAACCGGGAACACAAGCACAAAGAGAAAAAGAAAAACGGCCTTGCGGACCTTGTTCACGAAAAGCTCCTCACTCGGTTTGTAGGTCAATTATCCTCGTCGCCAAAAATTTTCTTTACATGTTTGGGCAGCTCCGGCGCCCGACGCTCCGGCCGGATGGGGAAAATTTTGGCCTCGGGCGCAGCATCCCCACGCGGGCCGACGATCTTAAATCCTTCCTCGAAGGGCTTCTGGTCGTCCCCCTCTTCAGGAGGCGGTTCTCCCTGTGGGAGTGCATTCAATTGAGGCGCCTGGAGTGATCCCTGCGTTGATGCATGTTCGAGCGCCTGGACGATTCCCGCCGCCTCGCGTGAAAGATCTTCCGCTGCGTACGTCAGGATCTGCCGCTCACGGATAAAAAATTCACCGTTGACCATGACGTCGGTGACATCCGACGGAGTGGCGTTCGAGAAGAGAGAGAAAAGAGCCCTCTCGGGGTCGGCGAGAGCTGTGCCGGGGACAAGCCGGATGTCGGAGGCATCGACGAAGACGACGTCCGCCTTCTTTCCGACTTCGATCGACCCCACCTCCTGGCCCAGACCGAGTACGGTGGCGGGGTGCGTCGTATGCATTTCGAGCAGCTCGCCCGCCGTCGGGGCGGGAGATCCTGCTTGCGCCGCGAGCGTGATGAACGCGCGAATCGTCCGGAACGGGTCTGGCGTCCCCCAATCGGTTGCCAACGCGATCCGGATCCCATGCTCCCGGAGCTCGGCGAGCGGAAAACGGTCGACCTCTTTCTCCATCATGGATTGCGGCGAGTAGATCGGCACGATGTTCGATCGCGCCAGGATATCCATGTCGCCGGGGTCCATGGTCGAAAGATGGCTCAACTGTACCGGCCAGTCGAATATCTTGTACTCCTCCAACAGCTGGACGACGCTCCGGCGGAAGTTCTTCTTCACCACTTCAGCGCCGCGGCGCTGTTCGCCGAGGTGGATGAGGAGGGGGATACGGAGTTCGCGGGCAAGGCGGTAGGTTGTTTGAAGGTTGTATGTCGTCAAGTCGTCTTCGTTGGACATGACCAACGCGAAGCTCACGCTCGGATGCCGGAGTTTTTTCGATTGATCCAGCTGCTCGCCGCTGTGCAGACCGATGCAACCGCGGATGTCGGCGCGACGCATGCTTTCGTAGGACGCATTGAGCGCGAAATCGGGAGCGTCATGTCCGAATTCAGAAATGGTCGTCACGCCTGCCTTCAGGGCACCAAAGTACGAGATGCGGTATATGGCGGCCCATTGCTCGGGGCTTGCGCTCCTGCTCAGATACTCTTCGATGCGCTGGATGTGCGCCTCCTTTGGCCATCGGGTCATGGGCAATCCGAGCGTGAACGCGCGAAGCACAGCCGACTCGCCGTGCAGGTGTGCATCGACAAATCCCGGAAGAAGGATTTTGGTTCTGGCGTCGATGACCTCGGCCGAAGGATTCAAGGCCTTGACCACATCGCTCCGCGCGTTCACTTCTGTAATCCGGTCGTTCCGGATGACAAGCGTGAGCCGTCCTGCCCGGCGCTTCCGGTCGCCGGTGAACACCAATCCATTTTCTATGATCTTGACGGCGTCCGCCATGGCCTCACTCCGGAATCTTTTTCCAGGTCGTTCGCTCCTTCGTGTCCTCGAGAGAAACTCCCTTCGCCTTCAGCAAATCCCGTATCTTGTCGGAGAGTTCCCACTGCTTCCTATCCCGCGCGAGATTTCGAATATCGATGATCACCTGCATGAGGTCGTCGGTCGGCGGACCGCCGTCGGCGGCGATTCCATCCTTCGCATGCGGCAGGATCCCCAGGACGGTCCCCGCCAGGTCCTGGAACAGGGCTTTCACCCCAAGATGAGAGTCTCGTGTCAGCGGCTTCGGCCCTCCGGACCAGTCGTTCACCGCTGAGACTGCGTTGAACAACACGGCGATTGCTTTCGGCGTGCTGAAATCGTCGCTCATCGCTTCAAGGAATTCGCCGCGATACTTTGCGATCTCGGGTTGCACGTCAAACGACCCGAACGACCCCGCCGCTTCCCGTGATTCAAAATCGGCGTCGACTTTTCGCACCGTCGCCGCGATTTTTTCCCATCCGACCATCGCCGCTCGTATCGATTCCGCGCGAAAGTCGAGCGGGCTCCGGTAGTGACTTTGCAGGATGAAGAAACGCACGGCGATCGGATCGCATTGCCGGAACGCGTCCTTGAGCGTTACGAAGTTGCCGAGGGATTTCGACATCTTCTGGCCGTCAACCGTCACAAGATTATTGTGAAGCCAATAGCGGGCGAACGTTTTTCCCGTCGCGCTTTCGCTCTGGGCGATCTCGCACTCATGATGCGGAAACTGATTGTCCAGACCCCCTCCGTGGATGTCGAAGGTCTCGCCAAGGTACTTCATCGACATGGCCGAACACTCGATGTGCCATCCCGGGAACCCCTCACCCCACGGGCTGGGCCACCGCAGGATGTGTTCCGGGTCGGCCCGTTTCCAAAGCGCAAAATCTTCCGTGTTCTTTTTTTCCTCGCGGACGGCCACGCGCGTTCCTTCCCTGGCCTCGTCAAGATTCCGCCCGGACAGTCTCCCGTACTCCTTGAACTTCCGAACTTCAAAATAAATCGAACCGTTCACCTCGTACGCGAACCCTTTTGCAAGAAGCTCCCTGACAATCTCGATCTGCTCCGTGATATGTCCCGAAGCCCGCGGAGAGATATCCGGCCGGCGGACATTCAGGGCATCCATGTCCTCAAAATAGCTCCGTGTAAACGTTTCAACGATCTGCATCGGGTGCACTTTTTCGATCTTCGATTGGCGCAGAATCCGGTCTTCACCCGATTCGAGAAGATGGCCGACGTCCGTGATGTTTTGGACGTACAGAACCCGGTTGCCGATGAACTCAAGGAACCGAACGATCACGTCAAACGACACGTAACTTTTCCCGTGGCCGACGTGCGAATCGCTGTAGACCGTCGGTCCGCAGACATAGATGCCCACATTCCCCCTGGTCAGCGGGACGAAGCGCTCCTTTGTTCTCGTCAGACTGTTGTAAAGCTGGAGATCCATTTGCCGCACGCCTCCGACGTCTATCGTAATCCCATTAACTCGCGGGCTCCCTCAAGCCCGGCTTCCGTGACCTCGGCGCCGCTCATCAATTTTGCAACCTCGCTGACACGTTCTTCAAGATCGAGCTTCCGTATGCCGGTGACAGTCCGGTTTCTTTTCTCCACTTTCTCGACGACGAAGTGGCTGTCCGCAAGCCCGGCGATCTGCGGCAGGTGGGTGATGGTGATGATCTGATGGAATTGCGAGAGACTCTTCAAACTGCGTCCGACGGCCTGCGCAATGCGACCGCTGACCCCGGAATCAATCTCGTCGAAGATGAGCAGCGGCAGCCGGTCCGACTTTGCAAGAATGGACTTCAGTGCGAGCATGACGCGCGAGACCTCGCCGCCGGATGCCACGCGCGCAAGCGGCTTCAGCTCTTCGCCGGCGTTTGTCGAGATCTGGAACTCGACGTCGTCAATTCCGCGCTCGTTTGCCCGAAGATCCTCCTTGCCGATTCTCACGAATAGTTTTTCCGCGGAACCGGGCGGCTCTTCCCATGGATGGCGGCGGATCTCAATGTCGAACTGCGGGTTTGCGATCCCCAGCTTTCCCAGCTCGGCAACGACATTCCGCCTGATCGTCTCAACGAGATCCCTCCTTTTTGCGGAGAGCCGCTGCGCGGCCTCCGAACATCCGGCACGAACCGCTTCCACCTTCTCTTCGAGGGTTCGTAATTCGCGGTCGAAATTCTCGGCCGTCGTGTGATCCCGGCCGATTTTCTGGCGGTGGTCAATCACGGCCTGGAGCGAGCCGCCATATTTCTTTCTGAGCAACGAGAGCGCGCCGAGCCGATCCCTGATCTCCTCCAGCCGCTCGGGGTTGAACTCGACCCTTGAGTTGTAACTCTGGATAAAATTCGTGAGCTCATCCACGATGGCAACCGCGGATTCACACTCCTTGCGGGCCTCGACGAATCGCTCGTCGATCCTGATCAGGTCCTCGAGCTGATTGCGGGCTTTCACCAGGGCGTCATAGACCGATTGCTCCCCCTGGTATAAGAGCTCGTACAGATGGGCCGTCGAGGAGTGAAGCTGTTCGGCATTCTCGAGCACGCGGAGTTCGGCTTCCAGCCGGGCCTCTTCGTCCGGCTGCGGATCGACTGCGTCAATCTCCTTCATTTGAAAGGCATAAAGCTCTTTTTTCTCTTTGAGCGTGCGCTCCTCGCGGCGCAACGCCTCGTGCTCGCGTGTCAACGTTGCAAGCGTGTCGAACGATTGACGATATTCTTTTACAAGTCCTTCGAGCCGTCCGAAATCGTCCAGAAGCCCGATGTGCGTTTCGGGACGAAGGAGAGATTGATGGTCGTGCTGCCCGTGCAGATCCACCAGCGCATCCCCGACCGACTTCAGAACATTGAGAGGAACCGGCGAATCGTTGATGAAACACCGGCTTTGTCCCTTGGAAGATATTTCCCGCCGGAGGATGAGGTCGTCCTGAATATCGATTTCGAATCTGCCGCAGAGAGCACGGAGCGCCCGGTTTTGCGATACCCCGAAAATTCCCTCCACGACCGTCTTCTCCGCCCCCTTCCGAATGTCGTCGACACTTGACCGTTCACCCAGAATGAGCCCGAAGGCATCGACGATGATCGACTTTCCGGCACCGGTCTCACCGGTGATAATATTGAGACCGCTGTCAAACTCCGCTTCGATCGTCTCGATCAAGGCGTAGTTACGGATTGAGAGGGATTTCAGCATCGGGTTGGACTAATGTAGCGAAAAATGGGGGAATTTCAATTACGCCGGCGATGGATCCGCGGAATGAACGAGGGGGCCGTGACGAGGAACCGGCTGGATTTTTTCCGCCTCCCGACCGTCGCGGCGTCGGCGTGCCTAGAAGAAGCGCAGTTCGGGGATGTCCCCGATCACCCCGTGAAAGTATGCGTAACGGGTGTACTCCGTAACCGACTCCTGCTCGGTCGTTCCGAGTTCGTAGGAGAAGGATGAGAGATATTTTTGAAGTTCGGCCGTCGGGCGGTGATGCTTCGCCGCGAGATCCTGGGCGATCCTGTCGATGAAGGCGGTACCCCGATCCCTTGCGTTGACGAGTGCGTCGAGTTCATCTTGGGAGAACTCTTCTTCGCGACCGATCCAGAAACCGTGCACATACGGAAGCCCCGTCATGTCGTACCATTCTTCGACGAGGTCGAGGGAAAAAGTATCGGCTGGCGTGGAAGCCGGGGAGTTCAATTCGACGACTAACGCGGCGTCCGCTTTTTGAAGCATCTGCGAAAGATCCGGGAACATGGGGATAAATTGAAGAGAACGGTCGACCGTGATATTCTCGATCCGTTCAAGGAGGATGATCTTCGCGAGGATAATTTCAGATGTGACGCGGATATCGACGGCGAGGGTTCGAATATCGCGCGTTTCGCGGCGGACAAAGAGCCGGACGGTGTCGGTTCGGGTGGATGAAGCGGCGGCGATGCCGGGAACGATGCAGTAGTCAGCTCCGTGCCGGGCGTAATCGATGGGGGAAACAAAGGCGGCGCGGAGTGCGTCGGCGCGTTGGGCGAATTTCAGGGCGACGCTGGAGGGGAAATCCCGGACAAGCTCGAATGAGGACTCTGGTTTGTCCAGCTCATACACCAGCGGCGACAGGCAGGCCGCATCCGGGACCGCCAGCCGGACCTTCATCCGTCCTCAGACGTGGGTCTTCTGCGCCACAGCCTTCGCGGCGAGGCGTCGCAGATAGTAGAGCTTCGCGCGGCGGACGTTGCCGGCCTTCACTTTCTCGATCTTCGCAATTCTCGGCGAGTGCATCGGAAAGATGCGCTCGACCCCGACCCCGTCGGATACTTTGCGAACCGTAAACGTCGCGTTCAGACCCGCACCGCGCATGGCCATCACCAGTCCCTGAAATTCCTGGACACGCTCTTTTTCCCCTTCTTTCACTTTCACATGGACATTGATGGTGTCTCCCGGTTTGAACGCAGGGATATCCTTGCGCAACTGCATCGCTTCCACAAGTTTCAGCTTCTGCATGATGGTGCTCCTCTCATTCTCCGTTATCGTAACTCTTCGGTGCCGGAAAAACCATTCCTGATGTCGTCGGTCCGCTTGCGCCTTTCGCCTTCCCGCCATTCTTCGATCTGCCGGTGATTCCCCGACAGCAATATTTCCGGCACCCTGATTCCCCGATATTCTTCCGGCCTCGTGTAGACCGGGCTCCCAATCAACCCGTCCTGGAAGGAGTCGGTCAGCTCGGACTCGCCGTCATTCAGGACGCCCGGTATGAGCCGCACGACCGAGTCGACGACGACGGCAGCAGCCAGCTCACCGCCGGTCAGGACAAATTCTCCGATTGAAATTACACTCGTGGCGAGTGCCTGGCGGACCCGTTCGTCGACCCCTTTGTAATGGCCGCAAATCAGAATCAAATTTTTCTTGAGCGACAATTCGGTCGCGATCTTCTGGTGAAAGCGGGTTCCCTCCGCGGAGAGCAGGATGATCTCGTCGTACTCTCGCTCCTTCTTCAGCGATTCCACGCACTCGAAAATCGGCTCCGGTTTCAGCACCATTCCGGATCCCCCGCCGTACTGCCGGTCGTCGATCGTTCGATGCTTGTCGTGCGCGAACGTCCGAATATCATGAACGACGATTCGGGCAAGTTTTTTTTCCTGCGCGCGCTTGAGAATGCTCTCACCCAGCGGGCTGTCCAGAAGCCGCGGCACGCCCGTCACAATGTCGATGTGCACTACTCCACCATTCCTTCCGGGGCTTCGATGACCACTTCCTTCAGACCGGTGTCGACGTTTCGTATGAACGCTTTGACCGCGGGAACCAGCACTTCCTTCTTTCCGTCCCACACACTCCAGAGGTCATTCGAGGGAAGCCGAAAAACATCGCGAACGACGCCGACCTCGACGCCTTCCACTGTCCGCACGCGCGACCCGAGTATATCGTCGACGAAGTACGTTCCGTGCTTCGGCGCCGGCACATCCTCTTCCCTCACAAAAAAATAGTGGTCATTCAGCATCGATGCTTCCTCGGTGCTCCCGATTCCGTCGAGCTTGACGACGGTGTGATGCGATGTCGTCCGCTCGCCATTGATCCGAAATTCACGGGCATTCTCGTCGCTCGTTCCAACATAAACAGTCTTCAAACCGTCGAACCGTCTTTTCTTGTCCCCCCACGTTTTCACCGCTACCTCGCCTCGAAGGCCGACAGGCCGGAGGACCTTTGCGACCGCCGTCAGACGAATACCATGAGATTTTTCGCTCATTGCACTCGCCGGTTTCATGCCGAGGCGGCCGGAGCCGCCGGAGCCTCCGCGGGAGGAGCGGCCGGTTTTTCCGGAGCGGGCGCGGCCTTCTTTTTCTTCTCGGCTCTCCGTGCCTTCCGGTCTGCTTCCCGTTTATCCCGGTCAACCTGCTGCATCTGCCAGCGCTCGACCACCTTCGCGATTGTCGCCTCGTCTTTTCCCTGACGCATCAAGGTCCACTTAAGCCAGAAACCCTGCCTGCGCAGAAGGGACCGAACCGTGTCTGTCGGCTGGGCTCCCCGCTTGAGCCAGTACTCGATCCTCGTCTCGTTGAGCGAGAGGCGCAACGGTCTGAGGTTGGGGTTGTATTGGCCGACCGCCTCCAGGTAGCCACCGTTCCTCGGTTTGCGGATGTCGGTTGCGACGAGCTTGTAGACCGCGTAGGCCTTTTTTCCCACGCGCCGTAATCGGATCTTCACCACGATTGTCTCTCCGTTCTTAGAGTGTGAATTTCTGTTTGTGTTCTGCGGGGCGGACTAGTTCATCGGCAGGCCAAATCCCTGCAGCGCTCTCCGGCTTCCGCTCTTGCTGTAACGTTTCAGGAGTTTTTGCATCTCGTCGAATTGCTTCAGCAGGCGGTTCACGTCCTGCACGCTTGTTCCGCTCCCGGCCGCGATGCGCCTCCGGCGACTTCCGTTGATGATCGACGGACGCGTGCGTTCTTCGGTTGTCATGGAGTGTATGATCGCTTCGGCACGATCGAGCTGTTTTTCATCCGCCGCCTGGGCCGGCATTCGATTCATCCCCGGAATCATCGCCATGACCTGATTCAGCGGTCCCATCTTCCGCAGCTGTTGAAGCTGGTCAAGAAAATCCTCAAACGTGAACGATGCCTTCCGCAGCGATTCCTGCAGCTTCGCCGCTTTCTTCTCGTCCATCTGCTCCCGGGCTTTTTCGACAAGCGTCAGCACATCGCCCATTCCCAGGATGCGCGAGGCAATCCGATCCGGATAAAACGGTTCGAGCGCCTCGAGCTTTTCTCCGACGCCCGCGAACTTGATCGGCACCCGCACCACGCTTCGGACCGAAAGTGCGGCACCCCCGCGACTGTCGCCGTCGAGCTTTGTCAACACCACGCCGTTCAGATCAAGGCGTTCGTGGAACGCCGCGGCACTCTTCACGGCATCCTGCCCGGTCATCGCGTCGAGCACGAACAGTATCTCCTGGGGACCGATGGCATTTTTTATCGATTCGATTTCCGCCATCATCTCTTCGTCTACGTGCAGGCGCCCGGTGGTGTCGACGATCACCGTGTCACGAACATTTTTTCTCGCCGCATCAATGGCAGCGAGGGCAATCGCGGCCGGAGGAGTGCCGGAACGGTCGCTGTGCACCGGAACATCAATCTTGTCGCCGAGCATCTGGAGCTGGTCGATGGCCGCAGGCCGAAAGGTGTCGGCAGCAACCAACAGCGGAAGCCGCCCCTTCGATTTCAAGTAAAGCGCGAGCTTTGCCGCGAGCGTCGTTTTGCCCGATCCCTGCAATCCTGCGAGCAGGACGACCGTCGGCGGCGACGGAGATTCGATGATCTGCGCGTTCGTATCACCGAGGAGCTTCACCATCTCTTCGTATACTATTCTGACGATCTGCTGTGCCGGGGTGATGCTGGTCAGGACGTCGGTTCCCACGGCCCGTTTTTGTACCTCGTCGATAAACTCCTTCGCCACTTTGTAGTGGACGTCGGCATCAAGGAGCGCCCGGCGGACTTCGCGAAGCGCGTCAGCGATGTTTTCGGGCGTGATCTTCCCCTGGCCTCGCAGGCGCTTGAACGCTGACTGCAGTTTTTCGGTCAACCCTTCGAACATCGTGTTTTCAGATACCCTTCCAATGACAAAACAACTTCCTCACTCATTCCCCGTGAACGACCATCGCCAACCCGCATGAGCGCGGAAGTTTTCCGAATTTCCCCGGTTAAAATACTCAAATTTCGCGCTTTATACAAGGATTCCGAACGTCGGAGTCTTGGACGACAGGTAGCCGCTGTCATGGGTGGATAACGGTTCTTCATCACGAGTCCTCGCCCGAATCAACCCGCCTTCTTGAGTGCCTCCGCCCCGCTTACGATTTCGAGGAGCTCTTTCGTGATGCTTGACTGCCGGGCTTTGTTGTAGGAAAGCGTCAGCATGCTGATCAATTCACCGGCATTGTCCGTCGCGTTGCCCATCGCAGTCATCCGCGCCCCCTGTTCGGCGGCATTCGACTCGAGGAGGACCCTCATCATTTGGATGTCGAGATGTTTCGGGAGCAACTCGCGGAGCAGTGCGTCCTGCGAGGGCTCGAAGATGTAGTCGGCTCGCGCTGAGCCGGGTGGTGCATCCTGCAAGACCGTTTCCGGAAGTACGGGAAGCAATTGTTCGACAACAATGCGCTGCTGGATGACGGATTTGAACTCGTTGTAGACGACGTCGACCCTGTCCACCCGTCCCTGCAGGAATGCGTCGGAGAACTCGCGTACGATGTCGCGCGCAGTCTGAAATTGGAGGGAATGGAATATCCCGGGGTGAGCGGCGAAAATCGGATAGTTCCGTTTCCGAAAATAATCGGACGATTTTTTTCCGACGACGAGATACTGCACGCCCGTCCCCTGCCCCGGGTACGTGTTCCTGACATGCTCGAGTACTGCCTTGACAAGATTATTATTAAACGAGCCGCACAGGCCGCGGTCGGACGCCACCGCCACCACGAGCGCATTCTTTACTTCACGCACAGCCAGCAAAGGATGCTGCTCTCCGCTCGCCCCGGGCAGGGTGTGCTGAATAAGCTGCCGGATCTTCCTGGCGTACGGTCGAATCGCGACGACGTTCTCCTGCGCCCGGCGCAACTTGGCGGCCGCGACCATCTTCATCGCGTTCGTGATCTTCTCGATGCTCTTAATTCCGCCGATCCGGCGCCGGATTTCGCGAAGCGTTGCCACGCGTCAGCTTTTCGTGACCCGGAACTTCGACCCGAAATCCTTCGCAACCGCGTTCAGCTTTTCCGTAATCTCCGGCGTCAGCTCCTTCTGGCTTGAGATCGCTGCGAGGAGGTCGGCCTGCTTCAGGTCCATCATGCTTACAAATTCCGATTCATATCTTTGGACATCGACGAGCGGAATTTCATCGAGGTATCCGTTCGTGCCGAGGAAAATTGCGACAACCTGCTTTTCCACGGGAATCGGAGCATACTGGTTTTGCTTCAACAGCTCCACAAGCCGCGAACCGCGCCGCAGCGCCTGCTGCGTGGCTTTGTCGAGGTCCGAGCCGAACTTCGCGAAAGCTTCCAGCTCGCGGTACTGCGCCAGCTCCAGACGAAGTCGCCCGGCAACTTTCTTCATCGCTTTGATCTGTGCGCTCCCGCCGACTCGCGAAACGGAAATGCCGACGTTGATCGCAGGACGAACGCCCGAGTTGAAGAGCCCCGGCTCAAGATAAATCTGTCCGTCGGTAATGGAGATGACATTCGTCGGGATGTAGGCCGAGACGTCGCCGGCCTGGGTTTCGATGATGGGCAGGGCGGTGAGACTGCCCCCTCCCAGGTCCTCGCTCAGCTTTGAGGCCCGCTCCAGCAATCGCGAATGGAGGTAGAAGACGTCGCCCGGATACGCCTCGCGGCCCGGCGGCCGCCGCAAGAGCAGGGACATTTGCCGGTACGCCTGGGCATGCTTGGATAGGTCGTCGTAGATCGCCAGCGCGTGGCGTCCGTTGTCGCGGAAATACTCGCCGAGCGTGGCGCCGGAGTACGGTGCAATGAACTGGAGCGGTGCGGAGTCGCTCGCCGTCGCGTCAATCACCGTCGTGTACCTCATGGCGTCCTGCTCCTCCAGTTTTGCGACCACCTGGGCCACCGTCGAGCCCTTCTGCCCGATGGCGACGTAGATGCAGTACACGGGCTTGATCCCGTCCTTGCGCGCTTTCTCCGTGTGCGTGTATTTCTGATTTATGATCGTGTCGATCGCGACCGCCGTTTTGCCGGTCTGCCGGTCTCCGATGATGAGTTCGCGCTGTCCGCGTCCGATCGGGATCATCCCGTCGATTGCTTTCACGCCCGTCTGGAGAGGTTCCTTCACCGGTTGACGCTGGATGACGCCGAGGGCCTTCCGCTCAAGGGGAAGGAACTTATCCGTTTTGATCGGACCCTTCCCGTCGATCGGCTCGCCGAGAGGCGTCACCACACGGCCCAGCATCTGCTCTCCCACGGGCATCGAGGCAACACGCCCCGTGCGTTTGACGATGTCCCCCTCCTTGATGTGCGAGCCGTCGCCGAAGATGACACAGCCGACATTGTCCTCTTCGAGGTTCAGCACCATGCCGAACGTCTCCTGAGGAAATTCGACCAGCTCGCCCGACATGACTTTCGAGAGCCCGTACAGACGCGCGATCCCGTCGCCCACTTGAAGGACGGTACCCACATCGTAAATGTCGACCTCTTTCTCGAATCCGGAGAGTTGCTTCCGCAGAATGGCGGAGACTTCATCAGGCTGTACGTCTGCCATAAGAATTCCTTACGTCAAATGATTGATGGAGCAGTAGTATCCACGGAACGGCTCACATCCCCTCGACCGGTTCCCCGCCCTTTAATCGTTCGCGGATCATTTCGAGTTGACGCCGCACGCTGCCGTCGAAGACGGTATCGCCGATCCTCGAGACAACACCGCCGATCAGCGTTTCGTCGAGCGACCGGGAGAGTCGCACTTTCGACTTTGTGTAATCCATGAACCGTTCCTCGAGGCGACGCACGTGCGTGGTCGACAGTTCCTGCGCGCTCCGGACATCCACGCGCACGATCCCCTCCCGTATATCCCTGAGCCGGAAGAACTCCTCAATGACCTGCGGCAGGGTCTCTTCTCTTCCTTTCGATGTCAGGAGAAACAGAAACGAAAGAGTCAGCTCGTCGATCCGGCTCGCAAAAAGTTCTTTCAGGACCATTTCCTTCTTTTCCCTCCTGACCACCGGGCTCCGCAGGAAGACGGCAAAATCATGGCTCGACCGGATGACGTCGCGGAGGTGCAGCAGATTCCGGCTCAAGGCGTCGATGCACTGGTGATCCCCGGCTGAATCGAGCAACGCTTCCGCGTAGCGGCGCGCAACGCGAATCGGAATCACCGGTGTTCATCCTTCGAGAGCTGGTCCAGGTATTGGTCGACAATTTTTTTCTGCTTCGGGGCGTCGAGCGATTCGTCCAGGATTTTTTCCGCCGCCCTCACGGCCAGGTCGGCCACTTCGTTCCGCAACTGCTTTCGCGCCTGGTCCACGCTCCGCTGTATCTCCTGCTGCGCCCGGTCGACTTCCTGCTGCGCCTGGAGCTTCGCCTTCGCAAGAATTTCCTCTTTCATCTTTTCCGCAACGGCCTTCCCTTCCTGCACGAGCTTCTGAAACTCTGCTTCGGCTTGTGCCATGTTTTTCTGATTCTGCCGGATCATTTCCTCCGCGTCGTTCCGCGCCTTTTCGGCCTGGGATAGCGCTTGCCGAATACCGTCCTCGCGCGTCGCCAGCGCCTGGATCATCGGCTTCCAGGCGTAGCGGCCGAGGAACGTTGCGAGGATGATGAACGCGACGATCGTCCAGAGGATCAGGCCGGGGTTGATCGCGAGCATGGGGGCGGGGCCTTCCGGTTATTTCAACGTGGCAAGAATGAGGCAGATGACGAGCGCAAAGAAGGTGACGCCTTCGATGAGCCCTGCAGCGATCAGCATCGCGGTACGAACCTGCCCCGCGGCTTCCGGCTGGCGTCCAATCGCATCCATCGAGGAAGCCGCAAGCCGTCCGATACCGTAGGCGCCTCCGAGGATGACGAGCCCTGCGCCGATCCCCGCCGCAAGATAACCCCACGTGTGAGCCGCTTGTTTTGCTATTTCCAGTGCGTTTGCATCCATGTTCAACATCCTCCTGGGTTATTGATTGTGTGAAGTTTCGATTTCCGAGCGTCAGTCGCCCGACGTGTGCGCGTGTTCTTTCGCCTCGCCACCGGCGAGAATCCCCAGCCCCATGAACAGCGCCGTCAGAATGGTGAATATATACGCCTGAAGGAAGGCGACAAAAATCTCCAAAAGGTTTATGCCCAAAACGAACGCGAGCGTTAACGGAGGGACGAGATACGACCCGAACAGGAAGATCATGCCGATGAGGGAAAGAATGACGAGGTGTCCGCCGGTCATGTTCGCGAAAAGACGGATGCACAGCGCGAAGGGCTTCGTAAAGAGACTGAGAATCTCCACGGGGACCATGATGGGCCAGAGGAACCAAGGAACGCCGCCGGTCAGCTCCGCCAGATAATGAGCGAGTCCCATGGAGCGTATCGCCGCGACCTGGATCATAATGAAGGAGATGATGGCCATTCCCCCGGTGACGGCGATATTCCCCGTTGCGCTCGACCCGAATGGAATGAGCCCCATCAGGTTCATCACGAGGACAAAAAAGAACACCGTCAGGAGATACGGCAGGTAGCGCAGACCGCCCGGGCCCATGTTGGGCAGGACGATTTCATCGCGAACGAAGACGACAATGACCTCGACGGCATTGGCGAAGCCCTTCGGGACGAGGCTCCGGCGGTACGCGCGCGCGCTGGAGAGAGCCAGAGCGGCAACCACGACGGCCGAGAGCAGAACAAAGATGACGTGTTTTGTGATGGAGAGGTCGAAATCGACGCCGGCCACATGGATCGTCGGCAGGTGGGGAAGTTCGATCTTCCCGAACGGGATCTCCAATTCGTTCGAATCCTTGATATGGTCGAAGAGATGGCCAAACTCGAACGCTTCAGGATGCCCGTGTGCGCCAAGCGCGGCTGAATCGAGCGCTGCGGGTGCGGCTTCGCGGAGCGTGTCAAGAACGGCGGGGGCGGTCATCATCCTACCGGCGGCTTTTTACGGTGACTTTTTTTTGGAGATAAGAAATCTCGAGCACAAGAGTTACGACGTAGAATGCCATGAGCGAAACGACGAGCGACGGTTGATGCACTTCGTACACCTTGATGAGAACCAGGAAGACGCTCCACATCAGGAGGAGTCGGACCAGCATGCTGCCGAGAACGACCTTGAGAAAAACCGAGTTCGACCTCTCAAACCCGTACTCGATCGCGAGGTATCCGAGAAGAAAATTGCAGACGCTCATGATTCCGCCGTCGATCGTTCCCCGGATCATCGATGCCGTTCCATAGCGCCACAGGAGATACGTCGCCATGGCGCCGATTCCCGCGAACGCGATGAGAGAAATGCGGAGGAACCGCCAGTCGACCCTCATCGCCGACCAGATGCCTCCTTATCCCCCTTTTCGCTGAGCGCCGTCACCGTCTTGTAGAATTTGATGAATCCGCCGACAATCCCCACCATTGAGCCGACCACCATCAGATAGGGAGCAGTCTGAAACCGGTCGTCCATCCACGAACCGATGAAATAGAAGATGGCTACGGTGAGAGCAAGCTGCAGGCCGAGGCCGATGTACGGGGATACCTGACGGAGGACATTTTCCGGTTCGCCGTCTTTCGACGGCCGGCCGCCATCCTCGGGCTCAGCCATCGCCGCAAGGCCTCAGTGCCTGACTTCGTACAACGGCGCTTTTTCGGACATGGATACCTTCCCGTCGAATATCGACCCTTCGTCGATGACAAGACGCGTCGCCCGAATATCCCCTTTCACGACGGACTTTCCTTCGAACACAATTTTCTCGGCGGCGTTGATCGCTCCGCGGATTTTTCCCCCCACCGTCACATTTTTCGCCGTGACATTTCCCTCAATTTCTCCGTTGATGCCCACCGCGAGCGTCTCGCTCGCCGTCACTTCGCCGATGAGCTTGCCGTCCACCCGCACGCTTCCCTGGCTGCGGATCTTCCCCTCGATGACGGTACCCGCACCGATGAGATTCAATTCCTTGACCGGATCGTTCTTCGCCACGGGCACGTGTTAGGAATTAATGTCCAGAACGTAAAGCGTCGGGTCGACCGGGGAGCCGTCTTTCCAGATCTCGAAATGGAGATGAGGAGCCGAGCTGGTCCTGCCGGAGCTCCCCAGCGTTGCGATCGGCTCTCCGCGCTTGACGAAAATGTTCGCCGGCTTTAAAACCATATTGTTGTGTTTGTAGAATGTCATGAAGCCGTCCGAATGGGAGAGGATCACCAGATTTCCGTCGTCCTGCGTCCATCCCGAAAAAACCACGTAGCCATCGGCCGCCGCTACCACGGGCGTTCCGGTCTTTCCGGCAATGTCGATTCCAAAGTGGCGCTGTGCGGGCTCGTATCCCTGCGTAATGTAACCCATCGTCGGAAGAATGGCCGGAAACGCCACGCGGGCCGGGATATCCGGCTGCGTTGTCGTCGCGGCAGACTGGAGAAGGACTCCTGCAAGTGTCTCCGCAAACCGTTTCGATTGCGATTGTTCGTCCGTCGCTCCCGACTTTTGCGGCACGGGCTGGGCGTCGCCGTCGGGCACATTGACAACGCCGGAGTCCGTTGCGACAACGTTCTCGCCGAGCGCGTTACGCAGCTTCACGTTATACGCCCTAAGGTCGACGAGCTCTTCCATCACCCCCACCATCTTCCTGTTCAAAGAGACCAGCTCTTTGTTATACTTATTTTCGAGTTCCGGATTGGTGATGGGGAGGTATGCGCCCAGGGGAGTATAAATGACTACCGAGAAAGCGGCGCCGAGAACGGCGAGGATCGAGACCAAAAAAGCAACTGCGACTTGCCACGGGGTGAACCGATAGTTCCGTGCGTTCGTTGCATCCTCATCCGGGACGAGGACGATGGTATACGACCGTTTCTTGGAAGTATGGTGTTGCGCCTCGGATGGCACGGATCATTCGTTCGGTAGAAATGGTTCGATTTTCTGAAAAATTGGACAGAAAATATAACCAAAAGAGCCCCGAAAGTCAAAGAGTATTGAACGGAAGTCCGACGCCGCTGCGACGATCATGTGCTCGTCGAGGCGTGTTGACTCGCGCGATTCTTTTGAGTACTTTGTTACAACCCTGTTCCTCAGTGACCCGCTTGGGGCAGCAGTTTTTTCCCCGTGTCCTCATATTCACGCAAGAGGTCGCAAGTTCATTATCGGAAAAGTGGGAAGGAGTGCCATGGCAAAGTCAAAATACATGATGCACGAATGTGCGTACTGCCACAAGCAGACGAAGATGGAGCTCGTCGGCGGCATGCAGCAGGCGGAGGGTCAGGATCCAAGCTCACAGAAACTGTGGTACCGCTGCACGCGCTGCAAGCATAGCGCGTTGATCGACACTTCGGCGGCGCTGCAGGACAAGAAGAACGCCGCGGCGAAGATCGACCGGAATACGTGCGTGGAATACGCGAAGGAGAGAGAGTTTGCCGTCGGGCAGGCCATCTACCACGCGGACCTCGACGACATGGGTCGTGTGATCCGGAAAGACAAGACTTCGAGCGGCAGACATTCCATCATTGTTTCTTTTGAAAAAGGCGGCGAAAAAAAGTTGCTGGAAAATGTCAAAGCCGAGCCGTCCGAAGAAACGTTTCAACCTGCGCCCGTCCCGCAGGCCTGACGCAAAGGAGGTGATTGTTTGGTCGGCATTATCATCGGTGAGAACGAACCAATCGACCGTGCGATCCGCCGGTTCAAGAAGAAGTACGAACGATCCGGCATTCTGAAAGAGGTCAAGAAGCGTGCTTTTTTCACGAAGCCCTCAGTGAAGAAAAGAATGAAGTTGGCAAAAGCGATACGCAGAGCCCAGCGCGCAGCGATGGAAGAAATGTAGATACATCCTTGCCCGAGTAAGTGAAGAGCCCTCCCGCTCACGCGGAAGGGCTCTTTTGTTTTATACCAGCCCGCCGTGCATTCGCCGAGGGCGCTACCTCAGCAGAAGCATCTTTTCGCTTTGCGAACTGCCGTCGCTTTCAAGACGAGAGAAATAAACCCCGGAGGGAACCGGACGCCCGACTGCGTCGCTCCCGTCCCACTGCACACGATATGTCCCCGCGGGTTGCTCCCGGTCCACCAGCGTTGCGACGGCGCGACCGAGGAGGTCGAAGATACGAAGCCGGACATGCGCCTGCTTCGGAATCGCGTAACCGATCGACGTCGAAGGATTGAACGGATTGGGAAAGTTCCGGTCGAGGCGGAATGCAAGCGGTGCGAGCGGGAGCTGTCCTGCGGAGGCCGATCCGTTGAGCGATGTGACGACGGCTCTCACGCGAAGATTCGCCGTGGCCGCGGCTCCGGTAAATCCCGACGACGCGTTGCTGAACGCGAGCCATTGGGAGCCGTTGTACACAGACGACCGGTTTGTTCCGGCCGATCCGTCGTCGGTCCGAATAACAATCTTATCCGAGGGATTGGCCATGGAAAGAACCACGTGGTAGTCGGTCGAGGCCGCAAGGTCCGCGCCGGCGGCCGTCATGTCAATGTTGTTATTCGTCGCAGCGCTCAATTGCGAAAGCGGAAATAAGACGCTTGAACCGATTTTCGTTCCCGGAAGGCCTGAACTGTTCGCATAGACCTCGCACACGACCGAACCGGATCCGGCGATCGGGTTATTCGCGGGGGTCGTCAGGTTGACCTGTAGCCCCGTCAGGCGGCCGCTGATCGCCGGCGTGATTCGGACGGCGTACTTCGTCGCCCCCGTCAAATTGACGATTTGATTGGCGGTCGGGCCGTCATAAGCGAGGACTGCTCTCGAAGCGGATGCGGCCGGGTTCAAATTCCGGACCATCGCATTCAGCGCATCCAATTTTCCGTACCCCCACGTGTAGTTGGGCTGGGCTCCCGTGTAGGGATCGATAACGGCGGATCCGGTCATCAGCGCCTTGATATCCGATGCCTTGAGCGTCGGACGGACAGAGAGAAGCAGGGCCGCAGTACCGGCGACGTGCGGCGTCGCCATGCTCGTTCCTTGAAGGAGCCAGTGCTTGCGTCCGGGTACGATGATGGAGTACGAGTCGGTCGTGTCCGCGGTACTCGAAAGAGCTGCAACGACCCCTTGTCCCGGCGCGGCGATATCCGGCTTCTGTCGGCCGTCGGCAGTCGGACCAATGCTGCTGAATGTCGAGATGTTGCCCGTACGGTCGGTCGACCCGTAGGTATAGGCGAGGCCGTTATACGTCGGCCATCCCCATTTCGTTACATACGAGGCGGCGCTGATCGCACCTTGCGCTGTCGCCGGCATCGACACACTCTCGCTGTTGTTCGCCCCGGGTACAGAAATACCGTATCCCCCGACCGATTCGTCGGCGATCCAGCCGTCGAACGTCGTGGCCGCCGACGGGCTGGCGAGCGTGAGAGTCCAGGTGCCTGATTTTGGAACGGAGGATGTTTGGTCGTGGACGTACAGCTCGACTTCCTCGTGAGAATTGTACGGGCTCACCTGATTATCAAGTTCGATCGTTCCGTCGGACTGATTCGCCGCGACGCCGGGACCGGAGAAGACCACGTTATCCGGCGACGTCACCGAAGCGTTAATCGCCAAACCCGAAGGAAACCAGATGTCGATGTCAAAGTCGTCGTTCTCCGTGCCGGGAGCGGGCGTGTACGATGGAACGATGATCGTGACTGTTGCCGAAGATCCGGAAGCGATGGATCCCGAGAAATGAATCTCATCCTCCCCGCTGTTTCCCGCCGCAACACAGACTACCCGGCCGGGATTCGAGACAAACTCATCGACGGCCACCTCATACGGACTCGTGCCGTCATGCGCACCTTCCTGCCCGCCGATGCTCCAGTTGACCACCACGGGTTCCCCGTATTGCGTCGCCTTCGCCTCGGCATACGTCAAACCGTCGATCATCCTCGTTTCGCTGAACGATTCGTCCCCCCCTTTGACAACGATGATGTCGGCGGCGGGGGCGACCCCGGTATATTTCCCGATGGCTCCTCCGTTTCCGGCGGCCGTGCCGGCAACATGTGTCCCGTGTCCGTCGTAATCGCGTTCCCGGACCACGTTCGCGGGCGAGCCGTCCAATTCGTTGTTGACCTGCGCCTGCGTGTATTCCACACCATACGAAAATCCAGACGGAGATGTCTCGCCGTTCTGGGGAGTGAGGGTCTGATCCCAGATCGCAAGGATTCTGCTTTTCGTCGTGTCGCTCGTGCTTCGAAAATCGAGATGCTGCCAGTCGACGCCCGTGTCATAGATGAGGATGATGACGCCGCTTCCTTTGTACGGCGTGTTGTTGATGAAGCCGCCCTGGAGCAGGGCCGCTCCGATTTCAGGCACGCTGACGTCCGACGCGGGATAGTTCACAGATCCCGCGTCCACGTAGCGCACCGCCGGAATATTTGCAAGCAGCACGATGTCCGCAATGGTCGCCTGGACAGTGACGAACGGGCCATACGATGACTCGACGTGCAGGCCGGCCTGCGTCACGGCGGACCGGTCATTTGTGTAAACGATGGCGTCGTAGGTCTGCGACGGTTGACGAATCATTTTCGAAGATTTGCGGAGAAGCGTGCCGGTTCGCGGCAGAGAAGCGGTCTGAGAATTCCGGAGGATCGATTGGAAGAAGGGATGAAGCTTGCCCTGAATCTGCGGGGAGAGCTGTCTTGCAGAGGCAGGAAATGATACGGCGATTACCAGCAGAAGACAGAACCTGTTGACCGGCACTCGATGCATGACGATCATCGGGCGATGCTATTGAGTTCGGTTTCGATTGCCCGCTCCGACCGAGAGAACGGACCGGAGACGCACCACGGTGGGAATCTCATCGCGCGTCAACCGTGCCGTGACGAGCTCACCCACAATACTCTGGACACGGATGCCGGCAGACCGAAGATCTTCGGGACGAGCCGAGCGGATGATCACTCCATATTCGGTCTCGCCCCCTTCCCGCGTGCTGACGTCAAGCCCCATCACGTCGCGGCCGCCGGACGCAAGAAGACGCTGGAGCGGAGAGTCGAGTTTTTCCTTCTCCTCCCGCGTGAGAGCGTCGGGACCGCAGGAGACAATGATGACCAGGAGGAGGACTTGCGAAAAACCGAATCCCCTCAAGACATTCATTTTAGAAGTACCATCTTCCGGGTCGACACGTTTCCCGACTGTACAAGTCTCGCATAATAAACTCCCGACGATGCCGCCGCGCCGCCGGATAATTTTCCGTCCCACACGGCGTGGAAGTCCCCCGCAGACTCTTCGCGGTCGACCAGCACCGCAACTTGTTTTCCCTCCTCGTCATACACGCTCAACCGCACGTGCCCCGCGTCCCGGAGAGTGTACTCCAGCGTCGTGCTGGGATTGAATGGGTTTGGATAGTTCGGCTTCAGCTGAAATTCCAGCGGGAGATTCGCTTGCTGGACCGCGACCGCAGTCACGACCGTCGCGCTGAATACGCCGTTGCCGTGCGTCGCGACGACGACCGTACCGTCCGACGCGCGGTCATCGATCATGTCGACGACCTCATTCCCGACCGTGCCGGCCCCTTCCTGTGCCCACACGGTCGACGTGCCGTTGAGCGCCGTCGTGGAGTAGAGCCCCGTGCTCGTGCCGACGTAGTACACGGGCACCGACCCGGACCGGTGGATGAGCGCCCATCGGCAGGATGGGCCGTTCCCCGAACCGTCGGAATTCTGCTCGAGATTCCCGCTGATATTCCCCCAGGATGTTCCGCCGTTCGTCGTGTAGAAGAGACTGACGACGCTGTAGTTGGAGAAGACCGTGATGGCTTTGTTCGCATCGGATGGGTCGATGGCGATGCAACTCACATACGCGTTCACGGGAAAACTTCCCGATGTAACGTTCGCCGGCGTCGGCGAGCCGGTATTGGCCCCCGTCATCTTGTAAACCGCGCCGGTTGTCGTACCGTAATAAAGAACGTTGGCGGGACTGGTCGATACCGCGAGTGTGGAGACGGAACCTGTGCCTCGCACGGTACCCAGCGTGTCCCAATTGGTCGTTGTGGTATTCTGGGATGCGTTGACCGTAATGCCGGAGAGATTATTATTTCGCCAGATGATCTTGTCTCCGTCAAGATACATGATATTGCTGTTGTTGGGGTCGAGGATATACGGCACGATGAACTGGCTCCCATAACTTCCCCCGGTGGGGTCGATGCGAACGTAACTCGTGCTCGTTAATTCATATGTCTGCCCCCCTTGCGCTGAAACGTAGACATACGTGCCGCCGTTCGAGAACGCTGCGTATCCTCCGTCTCCCGTGAGCATCTGTTCCCAGGTTGCATAAAGAGAGAGCGACGTCCCCAGGTACGTGCCATTGTCCTGGAGTCCTCCGACAATGCTCGGGTCGCCGCTTGTTCCATGGTCGAGCGCGATGGTGTAAAACTGGCCGGTGAGATAGCCGTTGTTCAGCGACGACCAGGATACCGTTGAAGCGGTGACGTCCGAGGTCAACGTCAGACCTCCGTCGTGACCGGAGAAAAATCCCGTGGAACTTGCAGGATTGAAAAAGCCGGAGTGCTGGTCCGGATGGTGATTCGTGTACGTCGCGTAGCTGCTCGGTCCCGCATAACCGCCGATTCGTTTCCAGTTGGAGGTTGACGCGAACCCGTCCGTCGACCTATAGAGATTGGTGCTTCCGACGACGACAAAGTTCGGATCGTCGGGCTTGACGCGCACGAGCATGTCGTATCCACCCTGGGTATCAAACACGGCGTTTCCGCTGACTCCCGTTTCATTCGGCAGGTTCTGCCCCCGATTGACCCACGTCCCTCCGGACCCGCTGCCGTCTCCCGACCCATAGGTGTACTTCCAAAACTGATGGGAATTGATTTGATTCGTTCCGTTTGTCCCGTTCGTCCCGTAGACGAGAAAATAGACGATCGTCGGGTCGGAAGGGGCGAGCCCGATGACGATCCTGCTGTACTGAGTCGGAAAACCCGCCGGCGTAATGTTCGTCCAATTCACGCCGTCCGGAGAACGCGATATGCCGGCGTTCGTGGCGGTCGTGCCCGTGATGTTCACGTCGGTCCAGCTCAGCGCCGCGTAGACGACGCCGGTGGACGTCACGGCGACGTCGGAATAGCGCGGGCCGCTGGCGGTCGTGCTCGAGCCCAGAGACTTGCTCCAGGTCGATCCGCCGTCCGTCGATTTCATGACAGCTCCCGTGGTCGCTGCGTAAACGACATCCTGCGACATGTTCGATGGGTCTGTGGCGACTTCGAAGATGTAGTCCCAGGGGACATCAAAGTTTTGCGGCGCATTGGTCGACGTCGATGAGAGACGGGTCCACGAAGAGCCTCCGTCCGTTGACTTGAAGAGTCCATCGCCCCGGTACGAGGCCCCGCTTGCCGCTGCGGAGTTTCCGAGCAATTCTCCCGTGCCGTAGTACCACGTCGACGTCTTGCCGGACCTCTTATCCTGTGCGATCGTGGTGACGCTCTGCACGATGTCACTCAGCGGGGTGGTTCGAGTCCAGCTGTTCCCGCCGTCGGTCGAGACCCACATTCCCCCCGAGACGCCTCCAGCAAGAATCCGGCTGTTGTTGGTCGCGTCGACTGCAAACGCACGGGTTCGGCCCCCCACATTGTACGGCCCTCGCGCAACCCACGAAGCTCCCTGGTATCCCGCCCCCTTTGCAAGGCCTGAACTCATGTGCTTCGGGAGCGTGGCGGCAAATTCGATCTCCTTGGAGCGGATGCCGGTCGGAATCAAGCCCGTCGAGGGGTCATGGAGCCGCATCCAATCGTAGTGTTCCCTTCCGTTTGGATTTTCATTCGCGCCGATCGCCTCCGCTATTCCCTCGTCATTGTCGGCGTCGACGGAAGCGGGGCTCGCATATTTTGGAGCGCCATGGCGGATCGCATCGCTCCGGATGAAAAGTAACCCCGCGACAAAAGCTCCCGTTGCCAGGAGCGGCAAGAGCAGTCGGCTCTGTTTCATATTCCTCCACCTGTTTGTCATGCTTAGTGTGATGCTCGCAATTCATATTCTCCGACAATCAACCCTGCGGGCTCGGAACTCGTTTGAACCCTCGCAGCAAACCGGGAACCGACGCTCAATCCGGGAAGCGCCGGCGTGAGCGATGGAAACAAATCCATGGACGACGCCAGCGTGTACGTGAACCGGGCACGCAGCGTGAGACCCGGAACTAAGGACCGGTCCGCGGACGACCCGCATCCCAGAACGGAATCGATCCTGACGACTGCCGTGCAGGGCGCCTTCGCGCACGGGTCACCCGTCTGCGTCGACGCACGTGATGAGTCGATTGACACGACGGTCACCACCACTTTGCATGCGCCGACGGGAATCATCTTCGCCGGGTCGAGCGCCTCAGACGGGACGGCAGCATACTTCCCTTTCTGCGCCGGTTCATCCTGCTTCGTTGCTTCCTGTGCCGGCCGTGAACAGGAGGTTAATGCAAGAACCGCCAGGGAAATTCCGATGCCGCAGGAAAACGCCCCCTTCCACACCCGTGATGCTTCGCCGCGAATCTCATGCTCCGTCACCAAAATCGTTCTTCCTTCCACGGGTCGGCGCTGTTGCTGTATCCGTTGACCTCCCAGAAGCCGGGTTTGTCCTTCGCCAGAAATTCCAATCCACGAATCCATTTGGCCCCCTTCCACGCGTATCGCCGCGGCGTGAAGATTCGCATCGGGCCCCCGTGTTCGGGCTCCAGCGGCCGGCCGTTGACCGTGTGCACAAACATCACGTCCTCCTCCATCATCCATTGCAGCGGGAGGTTTGTCGTGTAACCCCCGTAGGCATGCTGGAGGACGAACCTCGCCTCGGCGTTCAATTTAATTTGCTGGGCGAAATCTCTGAACATCACCCCCTGCCACGTGTCGCCAAACCGGCTCCAATGAGTAACGCAATGGAAATCCGCCTTCAGGAGAGTTTGGGGGAGTTCCATGAATTGCTCCCACGTCCACGTTTTCTCCTCGACAAGCCCCCAGACCTTCAGCTGCCAGTCTTTGACGGAGACGGACGGCGTCTCGCCGTAGGTAAGTACCGGGAATTTTTCCGTCTTGTACTGGCCGGGGGGAAGATTCGGCTTGCCAAAGTAATTGGCACCCTCGACCGACGCCCGCTTTTTTTCAAACAGCGCCATCGGACAATCCGGTGCTGGACGGTTCGAGTATGTACCCGTGATGGAAGCTAACTTTTGGGGAATTGGGCATATGTGGCTTGCAGCACACGCAGGAAGCGGCTTTCTCCGGCAGTTGAATCTACTTCGAGCTCCCTCCCTGCGCGCTTGCCGCCTGCATGAGCTGCTGGATCGTCTGGAGATCCGCGGATCGCTGGGCATGGACGACCTTCCAAAATCCTTCTTTCCGCTCCATGACCCATGTTGTCGGCAGGTACTCGTCCATGAGGTGACCGTTCAATTCGTACTTCTGTCGGAGGATGAAAAAGACGTAACCGCCGTCGGCGTAGACTTTCGCGTTCATTGCTTCGAGGCGATTCTCATAGTTCTTGATGTGCGGCAGCGCTCTTCGCAATCGCGCCTTGGTCGAATCGATCGGCTCGGAAGTTCCCCAGTAGGTCACGTAGTACACATCGTGGTCGAAGTAGGCGTCCATGAGGCTGTCGCTGTCGAGGCGGGCGCCGGAATAGAGTCGTTGGAGCGCCGCATGAAAATCTGCGATCTCCGCCCGGATCTGTTTTTCGTCTTGCGCCGCCTCGTTATACCCGGCATTCTTTTGGCTCTGCCCGCACGCGCATAACCCGACCAGCACAAGGAGAATGAATCGATTCACGCTAGCCTCCGATTTGTGACATTGTTCGCGCCGGCCGGACGAATTCCGGACGGTTGATCCGATGCCCTTCTTCCTTTTTCCGCACCGCCTGCACGACTGCGTCGCAGATCTCATCATCGCCCGCCCCGCCGCGCATGAGCGCCTTCAGGTCGGTCTCCACGAGCGAGAAAAGGCAGGTGCGGAGCTTGCCGTCGGCCGTGATCCGGATGCGGTTGCAATGGTCGCAGAACGGCTCGCTGACGGAGCTGATAAACCCCACCTCGCCGACACCGTCGTCGAAGACATACCGGTCTGCGGGCTGATGTCCTCTTTTCCCGACCGGTGTGAGTTTTCTGCCCGTGCTGCGTTCCATGGTCTCGACGATTTCGTGGGTCGGCACGACTTTTTCAATCGTCCATTCATCGTGGGATCCGATCGGCATGAATTCGATGAACCTCACAATGAACGGCTTCGTCCGGACGAGCGTTGCGAACCGCGGGATCTCGTCGTCGTTGATTCCGCGAATGAGGACGACGTTGAGTTTCAGCGGAGCGAAACCGATCGCTTCCGCTGCTTCGATCCCTTCCCACACCCGTCCGTAGTAATTTCGTCGGGTCATCGAGTTGAACTTGGCCGCGTCGAGCGAGTCGAGACTGATGTTCAGCCGTCGAAGCCCCGCCTTGAAGAGCGGTATCGCCTGTTCTGCAAGAAAGTACCCGTTGGTCGTCAACCCAAGGTCTTTGATTCCTTCTATCCGCGAAATTTTTTCCACGAGGAGGTGGAGCTCTTTTCGCATGAGCGGCTCTCCCCCCGTCAACCGAATCTTGGAAATTCCGAGCCGGGTACAAAGTTGGACGAAACGAGCCAGCTCCTCGAACGTCAGGAGCTCGGACTTGTTCATCCACTGCATCCCTTCCTCGGGCATGCAGTAGCGGCATCGAAAGTTGCAGCGGTCGGTGACGGAGATGCGGAGATTGTTCACCACCCGCCCGAACGAATCGCGCAGCTCCGTTATGCCGTCCGGTCTCACCATCGTGCTCATGCCTGCACCGGTTGTTCATGCTGGTGCATCGACCACTCGGACGACCCGTCCGCGTAATGTTCCTTCTTCCAAATCGGAACGTTCTCCTTCAATTGGTCGATGATGAACCGGCACGCTTTGAATGATTCATCGCGGTGCGCGGATGAAACGGCGATCACGACGCTCGCTTCTCCAATGTCCACCTTGCCGACGCGGTGGACCACAGTGATGTTCTGGACGGGCCAGCGGCTTCGCGCTTCGACCTCGATCTCTTCCATCTTCTTCAATGCCATCGGAACGTACGCTTCATACTCAAGCCAAAGGACGGATCGTTCCCCCGAGCGGTTGCGCGTCGTACCGACGAAGATATTGAGGGCGCCGGACGCGGCGGTGCCGACCTCTGCCAGAAGGTCGTCGATGACAATTTTCTTATCGGTGATGTGGACCATGGATTTTCGTTACCCGCCGCTCACCGGCGGAATGACCGCGACCTCGTCTCCGTCGTGCAGAGCCTGGTCGTCCAACACGTACTCCCGGTTCACCGCAAATCGCATCCGATCACCCCAATCCGCAAATCGCGGGTCGAGGGATTTAAGATGTGTGCGAACCGCGCCGGTCCTTGCTCCGGCAGCGAGCTCCGCGGTCGCCTCCCGGACTCCTGCCAGGTCGTATGCGGAGGCAAAAAAAAGGAGATGGATGCGCACGTTTTAAAGGTATAATAATTCCACTTCAACTTCATCCCCCTCGCGAAGCTCCCGGGCATCTTCGGGAATGGTGACGAGGCAATTTGCCTCGACGAGAGAGGTGAGGACGCCGGATGATTGCGAGCGGGTCGTGCGAACCTTCAGGACCCCGTTGTCGCTGCGAACAAATCCCCGGCTCCAGTGACGCTTGCCGTCGGATTTCGTGATCGGGTGTTCGAGCACTGCCCTGAGGGGCACCGGTTTTTCTGGCCCCCGCACGCCCATCATCTTCTTCAGCGCCGGCCGGACGAATTGCAGGAAGGTGACCATCGTTGAAACAGGATTCCCCGGGAGACAAAAAACCGGAATCTCCCTGCTCTCCCGGCACCAGACGGCGAATGCAAACGGCATTCCGGGTTTGATATTTACTTTCCAGAAGACGATCTCGACTCCGAGTTCCCTGAGCATCTCAAGGACCAGATCATACTTGCCGACGGAGACTCCTCCCGACGTGATCATCGCATCGAACGCGGAACTTTCCGCAAGCTTCCGGCGCAGGTCGTCTTTCGTATCGCGCGCGATCCCTTTGTCGAACGGTTCCGCCCCCGCTTCGCGAATCAGGCCGAGGAGTGCATACGCGTTGCTGTTCCGAATCTTCCCCCCTTCAATGCCGTCGGTCACCTCGACGAGCTCATTGCCGGTCGTCAAAAATGCTACCTGCGGCCTTCGGTGGACCGCGACCGATTTGACCCCGAGGGAAGCGAGCACGCCCAGGTGCGCCGGTCGAATCAGCGCGCCGCGTTGGATGACCGTGCTTCCGGCCCGAATGTCCTCACCGCGCTTGCGAAAGTTACGGCCTGATGAGACCGGGGCCTGAACTTCGACAGTGCCGTTCTTCGTCACGGTGAGCTCCTGTTCAACAACGGCATCCGCTCCTTCCGGAATCGGTGCACCGGTCATAATGCGTGCAGTCGAGCCGGGATTGAGGCGCATATCCGCGTGATCGCCCGCGGCGATCTCTTCGGTGAGCGCGAGCGCTGAAGGCAGCCCGGGTGAAGCCGAGCGCGTGTCCTCCGACCGGACGGCGAATCCGTCCATGGAAGCGGAATTGAACGGGGGAATGTCGATGTCCGAAACGATGTCCTTTGCGATGACGCGATGATATGCCTGAGCAAGAGGAACGGATTCGTCCGCAACGGGTCGAACTCGTTCGAGAATCGTTGATCGCGCTTGCTCCGCGGAGGTCATGGTGAAAAAATCGATTGGTCAGAGAATCTGATCACGGGCAATATATTCATGACGATTCCGAAAAGCAAGAAACGACTCCGCCTTGCATTTACGACGAGTTTCGGCTAATTTCATTGTTCGCCACGGTGGAAATTGACCGGTCACAGGTCAATTGTTTTGTCTTTCGTCTCAAATCGTTCGTTCGAGTTCTTTCACATTCCGCGTTCGAAATTCATCCTTCCACAATTTGCTGGCGGGGTAGCTTCCGCCGAAAGGTGAAGCACGGCGCTTGTCTGCCGAAGCGAAGTGTAGGCAGGAGTTCTGGCATGCAGGCAGGGACAGGCAGTCGGTGAGAGCGTCCCGTGAATTAGGACAAGTCGGAATCATGATCTCCGCCGGCAAACGGCGGGCACGCCATGCCTGCGCCCCGAAAGAGCATCGGAATTGCGGCGGGCGGGCTTCGGTCGTGGGTTCAAAATTGAAGGGAGGTCGAACGATCAGAGGTCTCAACCATTTTCATTTTTCATTTTTCCTTTTTCCTTGTTACGGCGGGGTAGCTCAGTCGGTTAGAGCGTCGGAATCATAATCCGTAGGTCGTGGGTTCGAATCCCTCCCCCGCTACAAATGGATGGGGTCATTGGAAAATCGGAAGAAAAAACTTTGGATCCCGCGGAGAGCGGGATTCACTGTTTTGGAAGGCAGCAACATTTTCATCATTCGGATTCTGACTGGAAGCTGTCTCACAAATGGCTACCGTCATGCTGAACTTTCCCTCCCCGTGCTTCTTTACGGGGCAGGCAAGTTCAGGATGATGCGATCTCGGTTTTTGAGATAGCTTCTACTACTTTCTTCTCTCCTTCGATGTCGCGAATCACCCAACCACCAGCCGGGGATAGCCAATCGTGACCCCGAAAGAACGGGTTGCGGCCGCCATGAACCTCCGGCCCACAGACCGCGTTCCGCTCATGTGCCAGATGAGCATCGGTCACATGCTTCTGCAACTCAAAATATCGCCGGCCGAATTCTGGTTCGATCGCCATATCTTTGCCGACGGGCTGATCGAAATGCGGTCGCGGTATGGATTCGACGGCATTCTCATCAGTCTCCACGGACACGATCCCGATTGGCGCAGGAATGTACAGTCCCGCCGGATGAGAGCCGAGGGCGAGGAGGTGCTCTGGAAAAACGGAGATGTCACGCTTTGCTTCTTCAACGACCTTCCCCGATTCATCCCCGCAAGGGCAACGCCGCCTCCCGCGGTTTCCTCTTTTTCTCCCGATGAACTGCCGCAGGATCTCAAATACATACCGGTCTCGGGCGGCCTCCATTTTGACCTGAATGCGAGACACATGTTCAATGTAATCGAAGACATCGTCCATCGGGCCGGCGGAGAATACTCCATACACGGCGAGATTACTTCGCCGTTCGATTATTTTCTGGACCTCTTCGGATACCAGGAGGGGTTGATGGCAATGGTTGATGACGCCGACAAGTGCGGGAAGGTTCTTCAGCATTTCACCGGCCTCGTACGCCGGCTCGCGGTCGAGATGTGCCGCACGGGAGTGGATGCCATCAAGGTATCGTCGCCGTTTGCCGGGTCAAGCTTTATCTCGCCCTCGTTCTACTCGACATTCGTCCTTCCCTACGAGCGCCAGATCGTCAAGGCCGTGCGGGCAGAGGGAGTCCACATCTACCTTCACACCTGCGGCTCCATCGGAGACCGGCTGGAATTGATGCTGGAAAGCGGAACGAGCGGCCTCGAATGCCTCGACCCCCCTCCGCTGGGCAATGTGGACTTGGCCGAGGCGTTCGGAGTTCTCGGGGGCAAGGCGTTCATCAAGGGAAATATCGATTCCGTGAACATTCTGTTGCGGGGGAGCCGGGACCAGATTGTCCATGATGTCAGCAAGCGGCTGCAAACGGGGAAGGCGCACGATGGATTCATTTTGAGCACTGCATGCTCGATCGCACCCGCCGTCGCGGCAGGGAATATTCTCCTTCTCAGAGAGACAGTGGATCGATGGGGATAGTCAAGATTTGCGTCTCATTCCGGACCCGGTGTGACTAGCCGCCGATTCACCTTTCCCCATGACGGCGCGCCCATCATGTTCGAGATTCCCGCGGTTGGGAATCTACATTCTCCCGTGTGCCCTCCCTCCGGATTCGTCCGTTGATTTTCGCTTGATGCTTTGGTACGTTTCAACAAGCACATTAGCCGGAAGAGGAGACTTTATGCCGGAAGACAAACGAAAGAGAGTTCTCGTCGTCGAAGACACGGATGTGGTTCAGGTGATGATGAAGCGCTGGGTCACCAATGCGGGATACGACGTGGAGACTGCTTCGGACGGAGCGGAAGCTCTGGAAAAGGCGAAAGCGGTCACTCCAGACATCATTCTTCTCGACGTCGTGATGCCCAAGCTCAACGGATTTGCAGTCTGCCGGGAGCTGCGAAAGCTGGAGCACACGAAAAAAACTCCGATTATCATTGTGACCGGATTGCGTTCAGAGGCCGATAGCGAGGAGGGACGTAAGTGCGGCGCGAACGAGATACTCATCAAACCGGTGGACGGGAAGGACCTTGTGGCGCGAATCCGTCACTACACCGGCTCCATCTTCAAATAAGTTCACATCCTCGCAGCCCTCACGCCCTTACGCGCGCTTGAAGAGCGGGAGCGCCGTCAGCCGCGCGACCTTTTCTGACAGAGCGTCTCCTTCCTTGCTGAACGCCCAACTGCACAGCGCGGCGATCGGATGGTCCCTCGAGATGGCACGAATCGATTCCACCAGCATCCCGGTTGCCAGTCCCTTCCCGCGATGCTCCGGTAGAACGAGCGCCGAACAGAGATAGACCGCCTCGAAAGAACCCCCCTGCGGCGTCCGGGCGAGAAGCTCCTTCTCGCTGAGGCGTCCGGCGACAAATTCCTCCATTAATTTTCTCGTCGTCGGGATGACCAGGACCCACGCAAAGGGACCCTTCGCATCACGCCTCTGGTTCATCGTCGACGGGTGCAGACGCTCGAGCTGTTCCATCACCCCTTCATTCACGGATATCTGCTCGGGGTCGTTTTTCACGTCGAAAAATTCCTCCGCAAGTTTGATCATCCGCTCAAGGTTTTCTTCGGCCATCGGGAGCTGTGTGAAGTGGGAGGGAATCAGGATTGGACATCAAGGTACCATTCAGAGCCACACTCCGCAAGGAATCGACACGCGGAGGGGAGCGCGGAAAGATCTCAGCGCAGGGAATACGGAGAGTGTGGAAGGGCGTGCAGGGGGTGTTTCTACCGGAGCGTGTAGGTAAACGTCAGCATGAGAGTCCGGCCAAGGACGAGGTTCTGCGCATCCTCGATGTAAGAGTCGGTGACGGTGCGCGTCACGCTCTTGTTCTGGTTGAGGAGGTCGGTCACTCCAAAACTCAGCTCGGCCGCTTTGTTACTGAGAAAT
>DATJYV010000129.1:0-23779 GCA_035499415.1 Bacteroidota bacterium | reverse complement strand
AGGGCTATCGCGTCGTCGGCGATGTGGATTTTGATTCTGCCTCGCACGTCGCGAAGGCGATCACGCCCGTTCCCGGCGGCGTCGGACCGATGACGATTGCGATGCTGATGAGGAACACGTTGAGAGCGGCGATGGATTCGGCAGCGTAAGAGAAGAGTCCAATTGCCGTCAACGAAAAAGCCCGAGGAATCGGGCTTTTAGATTTACGGGCGCCGGTATTTTTCCCGAAGCGATCTGCAAGAATACCCTCCGCGCTGTCTCGCCTGGGACTTATGGTCCTTGTAATTTATTGCGGAACTTCGTACGTTATGCCCTACCCCCCCACAGTATAGTCGAAAGGATTCCGCCCATGCACCATCGAATGCCCGTAGAGGATAAAACAAAGCGCCTGAAAAAGATCGTCGGGCAGCTCAACGGAATCATTCGGATGACCGAAGAAGACCGAGACTGCACCGATATTCTCATTCAAATTTCCTCCGTGCGGGCAGGCCTGGCAAGATTGAGCGTGCTGATCACCGAGGACCACATTGAGCACTGCATGACCTCTTCCCTGAAAAAGAATCAGGTTGAAGAATCGATCATGTCGCTCAGCGGAGCATTGAAACAGATGTTGCAATAGTGATCGCGGACGCTGGAATCGCCGCAGCGTCTCGGCGCGGTCGAAACGATTCTTGAAAAAGAAAACCCTCGTGACCATCGAAGCCATGCCTGAACAAGAGGTTCCCTGCAACTTCTTACTCACCCGTCGAACATCAAGACGATGATCCCGCAAGTGAAGGAGCATAAGACAGAGCTCTTCCGTCTCGCTGCGATGGCTCTTGCGCTCGTGGTCAGCCGGTCCGCAGTGCTGACACCATTTTTGCCTTTCGACGTCGTCGCCCTCGCGGCAACGCTTCTTGGCGGTTTCCCGATGTTCCGGGAGGCATACGAGGCCGTCCGGGAGCGTCGGATGACGATGGAGTTGTCGATGACCATCGCCGTCGTCGCAACGCTCGTCATCGGCCAATTCTTCACGGGGCTCGTCATCACGTTCTTCGTGATCTTTGCTGAGCTCCTCGAACATCTCACCGTGTCACGCGGTCGGAGTGTGATCGAGAAGCTCATCGAATTTCTTCCGGGCACAGCGACGGTACGCCGCAACGACGATGAAGCAGAAATACCCATCGATCAACTCCGGCCGAACGATACCGTCATCATCAAGCCGGGGACGAGAATTCCGGTCGACGGCGTGGTGATCAGGGGCAATTCGTTCGTCGATCAGTCATCGATCACGGGAGAATCTCTTCCGGTCGAAAAAATTGAAGGGGCCGAAGTCTTTGCCGGGACAATGAACAAGGCGGGGATTCTCGAAGTTGAGGCGCATCGCGTCAGCAAAGAAACGATGTTCGGGAAAATTATCGAAGTCATTGAAAAGGCGGAGCGGTCAAAAGCGCCAATTCAAAAAGTCGCAGATGTGCTCTCCGCGCGATTAGTCTATTTTGCGCTCGGCGGAGCAACGCTCACGATCATCGTCACGCACAATATTGTTTCGGCGATTGCGGCGCTCATCGTAGCGGGAGCGTGCGGAGTCGCAGCCGGGACGCCGCTCGCCATACTGGCGGGTATCGGGCGAACGGCGAAGGAGGCGATCATCGTCAAAGGGGGAGTCTATCTCGAAGTGCTCAGCACCGTGGATACGATTGTTCTCGACAAGACCGGCACGCTGACGCTGGGAAAACCGCAGGTCATCGATATCCACAGCTTCGACTCTGTGAGCATCCAGGAAGTGTTGCGGCTTGCCGCTTCCGTTGAACAGCACTCGGAACATCCATTGGCAAAAGCGGTCCTGGAGAAGGCGGGGGCAGACCAAATCCCGATTGCGAAGTACTCAGACATGCGGTACCTCCCGGGGCAGGGACTTGTTTGTCGTGTCGAGGGAACGGAAATTCTGCTCGGGAATATCGCGCTTATGGAAGCGCGGATGATTCGCCTCGACTCTTCAGTGAACACGTACGTGGCGGCGAGAAAGGAGCGGGGCGAAACCTGCATTCTTCTTGCCAGGCAGGGTGTGGCCGTCGGCGCGATTTCCATTGCCGACACGATCCGGAGCGAAGCCCGGCAATCGGTCGAGGAAATGAAACGGCTCGGATGCCGCGTCGTCCTCTTAACCGGCGATTCGTGGGCGGTGGCGAGAGCGATCGGGGAGACGCTTCACGTCGATGAAGTTTTCGGGGAGATGATGCCGGAGCAGAAGTTGGAGAAAATTCGCGCCCTCAAGTCGGGCGGAAGGATCGTTGCCATGGTCGGCGACGGCATCAACGATGCGCCTGCGCTGATTGAGGCAAACGTCGGCATCGCCATGGGAACAGGCACGGCGATTGCCCTCGAGAGCGCAGACATGGCGCTCGCCACGGATAATCTGCTGAAGATCGTCGAGGCATTGAAGATCAGCAAACAGAGTCTCCGTGTCATCATGTTCAATTTCTGGGGAACGATCATCGTCGACATAGCCGGCGTGTCGCTCGCGTTTTTCCAGCTTCTCACACCACTCGGCGCAGCGTTGATTCACGTGGGTTCTGAATTGGGGTTTATCCTGAACTCCGCACGGCTGTTGAGGAAATGAATCTGGCGTGAAGCAATTCTTCCGTCGGTGTTCGCGATCTTCGGAAAGCCGCTTCACCCTTCTCTAGTTCCTCTTTATCCACTGAGCAATATCGTCGATGACGCCCGTCGCGACATGACCGGCGACTCCATATTCCGCCGGCTTGCTTTTCCCTTCTCCTTCGATGAACAGATGGTTGAGCCTGGGGTACGTCTTGAACTCCACATTCGGCCGTGACGACAGCTCCTTCTTCCAGCCCGCGAAATCCTCCATCGTGACCTGATAGTCGCGCTCCCCCTGAAGGATGAGCATCGGTTGCTTCAGACTCCGCGCTGCTTCCGCGGGGTTATAACCCCGGAGGTCGAGCCAGTACTTTGCCGGAATTCCAAGAGGCAGGTCGATTGACGGCGTTTCAACAGAGAGCCCCGGGTCTTTCACCAGGGCAACCTGTCGCCTGACGGCCTCGAGCTGTGATTTCTTTTTCGCTGCGTTTGCTGTGTCGAGCGAGAAGATGTAGGATACCTGTTCGAGGATCACGTCTTCCATCGGTCTGGTCGTCCCGGCGAGGACGATAAGGCCCGCGATCGAGGCGTCGCGTGCGCCGATTCTCGGGATGAGCGTTCCGCCAAGACTGTGGCCAAGGACGAAAACCTTCGCCGGGTTGATCCCCTCCGTCCTGCGAAGAAGCGCAACCGCCGCTATCGCATCGTCGATCGTTTCTTCCTTTACCGTTATGCTGTCCTTGAGCGGTGCAAGTTTTGCCGCATACTCTCTCGTCCGCTTGTCATAGCGAAGGACTGCAACGCCTCGTGACGCCAGGCCTTCAGCGAGGTCCCGGAAGGGCTTGTTCGGCCCGATAGTTTCGTCGCGGTCATTCGGTCCGGAGCCGTGCACGAGTACGAGCGCCGGAAAAGGCCCGGACCCCTGGGGCATACTGAGCGTTCCGTGGAGAGCCCACTCGCCGGAACCGACGATGACTTCTTTTTCGCCGGGTGCGAGTTTCGCCGGCGGTGCCGGCGCCTCGGATTTGGAACCGGATTGCGTCGGCACGAAAAACATGCCGGCGATCTGTTTCTGGCCGTTGAACACCACCTTCACGTCGAGCGGAGATTTCTCGAACTCGCAGGTCACAAACGCGATGTCGTAGCCCTGAGCTTTTTCGCTGCGGACGCCGACCTGTCGTTTGAATGATCCGACTTGCAGTTCGAGAGACGTCCAAATGCTCTGAAGTTTTTCGGGAGGCGCAGCTCCGGTCATGGTGGCATCAAAATTTTTCACCGCTCCGGCGAAGTCCTGCTTTGCGAGTGCGTCCACAAATTTCACTGCCAGGTCCCGGATCTCACTTCCGTTTGAAACTTCGTTTTGCCGTGCGACGGCTGTTGCGCCTGCGATGAGAGCGAACGTCAACAGCAGAATAGATAGTCTCCCTTTTGTCATGATGACCTGCCTCCCTTTGTGCTGCAGTCTCCTGTCAAAGCGAAAATCCGGTCAATTTCCGAATGAAAACCTCCGACCGTCAATCGTTAATTTCACCCTGCTTCAAAAAAGGCTTCCCGCTGCATTCCCCAGCATCTCTTTCCGCACCAGCGGAATCGGCGGTCCGCCGAACGACAGGAATGTATCGTGAAACTCCTTCCACGCGCTCTTCCCGCCGCGCGTCGCACACCAGTCCTCGCGCAGCTTTCTGATCATCAATTTTCCCATCGTGTAATTCAGATAGGCCGGGTCGAAGGTTCCGCGGGCCGCCTGCTGCTTCGCGTTGCCCGGATCCTGGTACGCTTTCTCACGAAACATCTTCTCGGATTCTTCAACCGTCATCTTCCCGGTATGAAGTCCGATCGCTGAAAGAAATCTCACGTTTCTCAGCAGCGCTTCCAGGAGCTGCCCGATGTGCGTCTCGGGATCGCCGTTCCCCAATCCCTCTTCCCACATCATCTCCTCTGCATAGTGTGCCCAACCTTCTGCGAACGCGTATCCGACGAAAACCTGGCCGAACTTCGAACTCGAACGATTCGAATGGAGAAAACTCAAAAAATGTCCCGGCCAGACTTCGTGGACGGAAGTGAAGAGCAGCACGGATTTACCGGGGATATATTCGTCCCGCTCTTTCTCGCTCCACGATGTGTCCGGCGGCGCTATATAATAGATGGAGGGGAGATTGGTTTCATACGGCCCGGGAATGTCGATGTATGCCGCATTCCATCGCTGATACGGGGGCGATTCATGGACCTCGGCGACTTCCGTACCGGGAACCGATACGACATTCTGTTTTGTCAGAAATGCGCGAAGGTCGACAAGTTGTTTGCGTGCAGCTTCAACCGGCCCCCCTTCGGGTTTCTTCGCCCCCACCATTTGGACGCATTCCTCGACCGACTTTCCGGGCGCGAATGCCGCACACGCCTGCTTCAGCGCGTCGAGATTCCTGTTGAGGTCCCGTCTGCCAATCCGCTCCAATTCATCCAGCGGCACGTCGACCCGTTCCGTCATCGACAGCATCTGCGAAAAGACTTTGGACCCGAGCGCGAAATTGTCTGTCGCAGTCGCTCTCTGCTGCTCGAACCAGGCGTCCAGCGACTTCATCGCCTTGATCGCGCCGGCGTTGGCCTGGCGAAAATCCTTCTGTAATTGCTCATCCCCGACGTCGGAAAAAACGGTTGGTACGTCGTTCTCATAGTACGATGCAAGGCCGCCGAACGTGATGCGTCCGATGTCAACGAATGTCTTTGGAAGTGGAGTGACAAGATTTTTTCTGATCTGTTCAGCCGCGGCCGGGATGTTGTTCGCGTATTTGATGTACGCTTTGAGCCGCACGTCGGGCGGCGCATACGGGCGTGCGATGTAGACGTTTGGGTCGAGGCCGTAATAGGTCGGATTCTTATACGGAGACCGGGCAACCTCGAGCCAGAAAAGGTCTTTGTCGATGACCGCGATGAGATAATCGCGCTCGAATCGTTCCGACTTGCCGAGATATTTTGACGCCGCGTCGCGCTCCACGTGCAGCCACGCGGCCTCCGCTTTCAGTCCCTCCGGAGTCCAATCGGGGAGCATGCCGTCAAATTCGTGCCGACCGGAATAAACGGCGAAGTCGGGATGGATTTTGAAGTACGATTCGATGAATTGATGGACGAACGAAGGCCAGTCGGTCGGCCCGGGCTGAGCGGGCGATGCGGTCATGGCGATGAGAGAGAGAATTGAGATGAAGAAAAGTGAGCGCATAAGAGCATGGTCAATGTAGTGGTTGGGTGATGGTCGATGTGATGCGTGAGTCATTTTCGATTTGGTAACCGGCGGAAACAAAGATACGAGTTTCTTCGCAGAAGCCGAATGCACCGGAGAACGGCACACACTCATGAGTACAACCCATCCTTATTCCCTCATCCTTAATCCTTCATCCTCAATCCTTAGCCCTATCATCCTCCGGCTCACGTGAGAATAAGCTTCACCCCGGCAATAAAAAGGACGACGCCGAGCAGCCGCTTGATGACTACCGGTTCAAATCTCCGGCTTCCGAAATACGATCCGACCGAACCGCCGACGAATGCGGAGACGACCAGCGGGATCGCGAACAGAGGAAGCTGTTTTGTGCTTGCGAGGTTTCCGGTGAGACCTGCAATCGAATTTACCAGTATGAAGAGGGCTGAAACTGCCGACGCGGTTTTCGTGCGCGCCCACCGCATGAAGATCATCAGCGGCGTGAGAAAAATCCCGCCGCCGACGCCGGTAAGGCCTGAGAGAAGTCCGAGCGCGCCGCCGACGCTGAGAGCGACCGCCTTGGCGGGAAGGCGGGCTTCGTCATCGTTACCGGGGCGGAGGAGGAATCGAAATGCAGAGTAGAGAAGCACGACGCCGACGATGAACTTGAACGCCATCGATGGGAGTGTGACGTAACCGCCAATGAACGCCATGGGGACGGATGTGACGGCAAACGGCCAGAACGTCTTCCAGGAAAAATGTCCGGCTTTCCAGAACTGCCAGGTGGCGAGGCACGCAACGAGTATGTTGAGGACAAGCGCGGCCGGCTTGATCACCGGGGGCGTCATGCCGAAGAGAGACATCACGGCGATGTAACCGGACGCGCCGGCGTGGCCGACAGAAGAATACAGAAACGCAATAATTGCGATCGCGACGCTCAGCAGAATGAGATTATCGACTATCACGTGATGGCTCCGCGCTTTCCGCTTATGCCGGAGTTCATTTTGATTGCGGCGTCCATTGCTGATTGGCGACCGGCTCGCGCATCGGCGGAACGATGTGGATGAATTCGTAGCCGGCTGCTTTGTGACAAGCGTTGCATGCCGCCAGCGTTTGCGCATATGCACCCGCAAACATGACCGGCCGTTTCTTCGCGACAGCCATCCCGAGCGCCGGGACCTGCGTGTTTGCGACGCTCTGGAGAACGGCAGAGATGTTCACGTTATTCTTCACCGCATGCAGAGCTTCGGCCGTTTCAATCGCCTCGCCGAGCTCGTGCAGTTCGTAGTCGGCGAGAGGCCAGTTTCCGTGCTCTTCCGCATACGCGAGCTTTGCCGCGTGTAGCTGCATGCTCGTCATGAATTCGCCCAACCCCGGGACAAGCGCTTTTAACGAATCGATCGATTCCGACGCGAGGCGGAGCGAATCGCGCAGTTGAGCCTGTGCGCCCGCGCTTTCTTCGCTCAAGCGGAGCGCCGTCGCCGTCTTCATATACAAGAATACGACGACGATACCGAGCAGGGCGATAAGCGCATTTCTGACCAGGTCACGATTCATGCTGTCTACCTCCGAAAGTACAAAAACCAGTTACGAGTTATGGGTTTCGAGTTATGGTTGTCGGGTAGGCACTTCGAGGACCTAAAGGCCAATCGCTCGTTGCCAAAAACTCACAGATCCTCATTGTTTCCGTTACTCGCAACTCGAAACTCGTAACTGAATTATCCACTCGCCAATTCACCAACTCTCATCCTCATTCTTCGTCTCTCACTGGTCTCAGCGCGTGCTGCAAACTGTCGAGGTATCCGTATCCCGCAAACCAGACCTCGACCTGCGAATACTGCGACGCGATGAGACGCACGTCATTCGTCCTCGTTTCCCCTTCCACAAGGTAACGCCACGTTCGGGGTTGTTCGGTCTTTCCGTAGAGGGTGGAGAGGTCGTCGTCCAGCTGGACGACGAGCGTTTCGATCGATTGGGGATCCTGCTCCGGGATGATGCGAACATACCACAGATGCTTCGCCCGCCAGAAAACGAACAACCACCGATCGACGGTGTGCCCCAGGAATGTACCGCCCGTAAATTCGAAGTCGAGCGAATCGGAGGCGAATTCGACTCCCGGTTTTTTCAGCATCTTGGACTTCACCTGCGCGGGCGAGTCTCCCCACGTGATGTCGAGAAATCCGTCGAGAGAGGGATGGGATTCAACTGCCTCCTCGACTTTCTTCCTGCAACCGCAGAAGATCATAAGCAGGGAGAGAAGCGCGAAGGAGAGAGCAACCCGCCCCGTGATGCGAATGGCGTCCGCCGGGGGGCCGGCGGTTTTTGGAATTGACCTCATTCAGCGGGACTGGAGAAATTCGGCCACGGCGTTGCTGACACGCGGCATTTCGCATGCAAGGACGCCGTGACCGCAGTCGGTCTTGATATCGAGGAGGGTGCAACCGAGCAGAGCCGCGAACTCTCTCGCGGGCGCCGGAGTCACAATGCGGTCCGTAGTCGCGGTGATGATGAGCATGCGGCTGCGCACGGCCCGCGCGGCTTTTTCCATGGAACCGCCAAATGAGTGGGAGATGTCATGGCCGATCATCGCGCGCAGCTGGACGAGCCGGTTGAACGGCCGATAGTTTTGCGCGTCGGCACGCCGCCGGCCGGCGAGATATGAATCGACGGAATCGCGGGGGTGGAGGGAAGCGAATCGACCGGGTTCTACCGTGAGAGACTGCGCAAGGTCGATGAGATAGGCGGGCTCCCCGCAATGGGAACGGAGGCACTCCTCGATGATGCGGATATCAGTATTCCACAACAACAGGTCGTACGGCGCCAGCCGGGGAGACCCGACAATCGGGATGACGACCTTCATTGAGCCCGGATACGTCACGCTCCATTGGAACGCCTGCATCCCGCCCATGGAAATACCGACGACGGCATACAGGTCGGACAGATGGAAGACGTTTGCGAGGAGAAGGTGTTCAACCGCGACCATGTCGCGAATTGTCACCTCCGGAAAGAGTGAGTCCGGTTGGGTGGGGCTGTTCGAAGGGGAGGATGAGACCCCGTTGCCGAGCGCGTCGACAAGGATGACGAAATAGCTTGATGTATCGACCACTTTTCCGGCGCCAAGATCGCCGAGCAGGTTTTCCGACGTACCGCCAAACCAGCTTGGAAATAAAATGACATTACTCCGAGATTCATTCAGACGTCCACATGTACGGTAGCCGAGCCGGCAGTCGCGAAGGACTGCGCCGCTCTCCAGCGTGAAGTCTCCCAGCGAAGCGATCTGGAGTGATTGGCGCGCATCCGACTGATGATGAAGCGACGCGAAGAGGACGAGAAGAGGGAAGAAGCCGCGGGGTTTAGGGAATGTCATGATTTTCATTTCGATTTTCGACGGAGAGATGGACGGCGTCCGTCCCCTTGCAAGGCGCCATCATGGAAACAAATGCGCAACGATTATGGGAATCAGAAAATACGCCCAGCACATTCCGGCGAACGTCAGCCCGGCAAGAGCTCCGATCGACCAGAATGCCATTGCGAGCTCGCCGTCTTTTTTGCGCGCGCTTTTGACCGCCTTATAAACCGATAGAACGCCGAAGGCGAGAGCAAGCGTCGAAAGGACGCCGAACACCAGAAAGAGAATCCGGTCCATCGAGAGTCAATATAGGCAAAAGAGCGCTCGAGAGAAAATGATACGAGCGGGATCGGCAAAACGGGACAAAAAAAAGCCGCCAAATCTGCTCGATGTGGCGGCTTCCGAGACGATCAACCAACGTCCGTTACATCTTTGTGTCGCTCTTCTCCGTTTTCTTCGGTTCCATCTTCGAATTGTCCTTTTTCACCGTTGCGGGCTTGATGGCCGATACCTTCATCATGTCGCCGTCCATGGTGCAGGTGACGTCAACAAGAAGGTTGTCCTTTAATGTCGTCTTGGCCAGCCATGCTGCCGCAAGCTTGTCTCCCGCATCATCGAACTTGCTCCACTTCCCGTCGTAGACGAGTCCGTATCCCGACTCCGCACAAGCGTCGTCAAGTGCGCACTTGGTCGTGTGCTTCGCGGCTTTGGCGTTCGACTTCTCGACATCTCCGTTCCCCATCCGTTTCCCGCACATCATGTCGACAAGATATCCTCGCATAACGTGGGGTTTTGTCATGTCAGTCTTCATCGCCTGCTTCTGGTCCATGGTCTTCGATGGAGCATCTTTCATTTCCTGGGCGATCGCAAGGCCCGCCCCAAGCACGATCAATACGGCAAATGATGTAAGCGTGCGCATGACATTACTCCTTCTTGAGATTGACGGAATGGCGTTCTGTTCGTTCATCCATCGTTGGAATTCGGGATGTCAATATACGAGAACAGCGGCGGACATGCAATGAGTTCCATTGTGCGAAATCCCGCGTCAAATGTGGAAGAGCCCCAGGTCGTCTATTTTGACCCGGTCCGGCTGGCGCAGTGCGAAGAGCACCGTCTCCGCGAGGTCTTCAACCTGGAGAACGCCTTTCCGGTTTTCGCGGTCGTGTGCCGGCGGAGGAACCTGGACGAGAGCCGGAAGGATGTTCGTGACGCGGATATTATATTCGCGCACCTCTTCCTGGAGCGCTTTCCCAAAGCCGACAAGCCCGAACTTCGACGCGCAGTACGCAGTCGCCCGCGCGTAACCGTGGATCGCCGCCTGCGAAGCGATGTTGACGATCTGCCCGGACCTTCGCGTGATCATGCCGGGAAGCACCGCCCGCGTCAGAAGGAACGCTCCTTTGAGGTTTGTCTCAAGGACCCGGTCCCAGTCCTCTTCCCGAAGATCGACGGCATTCGCGTCGGCTCCGACGCCGGAGTTGTTTATCAGAATGTCGATCGTCGGGAACACCTTCGAAACCTCGCCCAGGGCCGCCTCGATGCTCTTCCTGCTCCGGACATCCATTGCGACCGCGTACGAGCGGGTTTGCGTCGACGCCGAAATTTCTCCCGCTTTTTCCCGCAGGAGATCGACCCGTCGCGACGCAAGGATCGTCTGGACCCCGTCGCGCGCGAGTGCACGGGCCACTGCGTAGCCGATCCCGCTTCCTCCGCCAGTAATCAGTCCAACTTTATTCCGCAGATTCATTCCGACCTCCATTCTCCGCCTCGCTGTTTTCTTCTTCCCGCCGCGGGGCCAGTGGCAAGGAGACGACAAACGTCGTCCCCTTTCCCTCATCGACGTGGAAAGTCAGAGACCCGCCATGCTGCTCCACGATCTTTTTTGAGATTGGAAGCCCCAATCCCGTCCCCCGGGACTTTCCCGACGTGAAGAACGGCTCGAAAATACGGCCGCGGATCTCCTCGGGAATTCCCCCCGCTGTGTCGTGGATGCTCAACGCGACCATTGAACGGTCGGCGTGAACATGGATCGTGATCGACCCGCCGCGGGGCATCGCGTCCTCCGCGTTGTTGACGAGGTTGACCAGCGCGCGGAGGATCCGGTCGCGGTCACAACGGATCGTGTTGCGGAACTCGTTATGGATTTCAATCGTGATCGATTTCTTTCGGAGTTGGTCCGATACATCGCGAAGGAGATCCTGGAGCATTTCTTCCACGTTCGCATCCCGGAGGTCCAGCCGCATCCGGCCCCGGGAGAAGTCGAGGATCTCCTGCGTCATGCGCACCATGCGGTCAAGCGACGCGCTGATATAGGAGAAGATTTCCCGTTGACGTTTTTCCGGAATCCCGCGGGGAGACTCAAGAAGAGAGAGACATGTCGCTATGTTCTGCATCGGATTCCGAAAATCGTGGATGATGCCGCTTGCCATCTGCCCGACCGCCGAGAGGCGTTCCTTCTGCAGAAGCTCGTCTTGCGCCTGCCGCAAGCGGACCTGCATCCCCTCGAACGACCGCGCAAGGCGGCCGAGCTCATCGCGGTCAAAGCCCGAGCTCACCGGCTGGGAAAGGTCTCCGGAACCGATGACATCCGCAGCTCCGACGAGACGGTTGATGGGACTGTAAACGAACCTTTTCAAAGTGAGGGTCCCGAGCCCGACGGCAACGGCGGTGAACAGGATAAAAACCAGCACCGAGCGCAAGGCGTTGGCCCGGATTGCAGCGATCGTGTCCCCGAATGGAATCTCCATCGACGCGGCGCCGAGAACGTATCCCTGCGGCACATCGTGGCAGGTCTGACAACGCTCCTCGGCCCGGAACGGAAGAACGACGTCGAGCTTGCCGCAGGTCCAGAATTTCAACGGCAATTCGGATTCGAGGGACGCAAGAGGATAATCGTCGTGCTTCGGAATCCCGGGATGCTTCGTCACGTCGCAGGTAATGATCCATTCCGGTTCGCCGGTCGAAAAAACTTGCTGGGTTTGGGGATGCGACGCCCGGAGGACGAGCGACTCCCGCTCGTGCAATTTTTTCATCCTCTCGACAGTCTGATACTCGTCGAGAAGATGAAGACTGTCGGCGTGGAACACGACCTGCAGGTTTTCGATCTCCCCGCCTGGTTCACTGATTTGCGAAAGATATTTATCGTCGACCTGTTGATTCTTGACCATCATGTAGACGAGGGTCTTCCGGATGCTCGTCGCCTGGGCCGAGGCGGCGCTCTGTGCCTGGACGAGGACCTGCCTCTCCTGAAACCGATAATTGAGGTACACGACGAACCCGAACGTCAAAACAAAAAGCGGAGTGAGGATGAAGAAAACTTTTTTTGAGAGGGTCAGATTCTTGAACAAGGTCCCGCTTTCTGTGGCGCAAATCGCGGGCGGCGATTCGCGGACGTGTGCCACGGGGCAAAATTGGTCAGGAGTTTCAGGGGGCTTCCGATCTGAATACTGCAGTCGGATGGATGCATGCGCGCAACATCCCGCCTACGGTTTTCCGACGACCGATGCGAGTGTGCGCAGGAATTCCTCGGGGGGAACGAAGCCGACAAGACGCGAATCGCTCGGCTCGTCTCCCTGCCGGTCGATAAACACGAGAGTGGGAACACCGGAAATATTGAATCGGTGCCGGATGGCATCCACCTCCGGCGATTCGAGATGTGTGAGGTCGACCTTGAAGCGCCGTACATCTTTCATGGCCAATGTCACGGAAGCGTTCGTGAACGTATTTCTGTCGAGCTCGAGGCACGGGATGCACCAATCCGCATAGAAATCGAGGACGGCCGGCTGTCGGCTTTCCTTGGCCGCGGCAAGTCCCTGCTCGCTGAATGGTTCCCAGTCTAATCCTGGCGCCCGGAGTCCATTCCCAATGACGATCCCGAAGACCACGCTGACGACTCCGAAAGCCCATTGGAGCCGCCGGAGCGCTTTGCGTCCGCGGCCGGACGAATCGATGAATCCGAGATAGACACCGCCGGCGATGAGAACAAGCGGGATGACATACGGGACATACTTCGGCGCGACGGCAAGGGTCAAATAAAAAAGGGCGGCTCCGCTGAGGATGACTCCGAATATCCGCTCCACCCAGACCATCCAGGCCCCGGACCGGGGTATGCGCTTGACCAGCCCGGAGAACGTTCCGAGGATGAGGTACGGAAGTCCGAGGCCGAACGAGAGCGCGAAGAACACCCGGAATCCGAAGAACGGATCCCCTTTTGCGGCGACGAGTGCCAGGAGTGCCAAAACCGGGGGCCCGACGCAGGGGGCTGCAAAGATGCCGACGACGAGTCCTGAAAGAAAGATGCCGACAAGGCCGGTCCCCGTGGTTCCGCCCACGCGGCTGGTGATCCAGTAGGGGATTTGGATCTGGTAGAGGCCGAACGAACTGAGCGCCAACCCGAAGAGCAGAGCGCCGATTCCGCCGAGCACCAACGGACTCTGGAGCCAACCGCCGAACAACCCTCCGCCCAGAGATGCACTTACTCCGAGAACGCTGTACATCGTGCAGATCCCAAGGACGTACAAGACCGCTTTCGCCAGCACCCGGACGATGCTCGTGTCGGACTGCGCGCCGAAGAGGGATACAGTGACCGACAGCATCGGATACACGCACGGAGTGAGATTGAGCGCGAGTCCGATCAGGATGACCGCAAGATATGCAAGAAATGCTCCTTTGTTCTCGAAGAGGGATGCCAGTTCGCTGTTCCCCGCGGTGCTTTCGGACCGTTCGCCGTCGTAGCCGGAAAAGAACGGGGCGTTCACCGCCGAAGTCTGCTCCGTCTGCGGAACGATTTGTACAGGGATGCGTACGGGAATCGTGGAAGGAGCGAGGCACACTTGGTCGTTACACGCCTGGAGCCGGATGCCCCCGCGAATCGTGTCCACTCCCGCGGGGAGGTTGGCGGAAAATCGCACGGAGAGAAAAATGATCGTCTTCCCCTCGTAGACATCGAGCGGTTTTTCCGCGAATGAAAGTTTCCGGAGCGTTCCCGCCGGATACCGGATATCGGAGACGATGATGCCTTCCTGGGGTTCGGCGTCAAAATTTGTGCTGATGAGAAATTCTTCGGCAGGATGGTGAGAATTGATGTGCCATCCGTCGACCGTCGTGAGCACGATCGCGAATCGTCCCGAGGAGCCCGCATGCATCTTGTCCGCTTCCGAAATCGTCCCGACCGTCACCTTTCCGGCGGACGTGCTCAGCTGGCTGAAAGATGGGGAAAAACCTGCGGTAAGGCAGATGACGGAGAGAATCGACGCGGGAAACCGCATGCTTTTCATTGCCCCAGAAGTCCTTTGACCATGGCTTCAAATTCATCGCGGGGAATCGAGCCGATATGCCGCTCGACGATGAAACCTTTCTGGTCGATGATAAATGTTGTCGGGATGGCGGCGATGTTGCCGTACCTTCGGACGGTTTTGCCGTCGTCCAGCACGATGGGATATGGAATCCCGTATCGTTTCACAAAAGGTTGGACGTCGGTCCATCCGCCGTTGTCGACGGAAATGCCGATCACCTCAAGCCCTTTCGATTTGTAGCGCTCGTATACGTCGACGAAGCCCGGAATCTCGGCGCGGCAGGGACCGCACCATGTCGCCCAGAAATTTATGACGACTACTTTTCCACGGAGTTTTTGCAGCTCGACAACCAGGCCGTCGGCGGTCTTCAGCGAGAAGTTCGGCGCCTTCTTTCGTTCGTCGAAAGCTCGTCCACTTCCGAACGATGAGAAGAGGAATAGAATGACAAAAACCAGAGCGGGGGTTGAACGGAGAGTTCTCGTCATGGACGGTGATTCGAGAACACGCGGGCTGAAATGATTGGTTCCATCTGCGCGAAAGTATAGAAAAAAATTCCCTGAATCGAAAGAACGGGCGCCGCGTCGCCGAGACAGGAACGACCGCGAGTCGACGGAGCATTTGTTTGATTTTCCTTACTTTTCGTGCTATACTCACGCGAGCATGAACACGCCGGAGCGTTCGTACGTCCTGGGAATAGACGGAGGAGGGACGAAAACCATTGCCGAACTTTGCAGCTCCCGAGGAGCCGTGATTGCGACCGCGCGTGGCGGGGCGTCGAACTTTCAGGTGACGGGCGTTGCAACGGCGGCGCGAACCATCTGCGATTTGGCCGAGACCTGTTGTCATTCGGCCGGAGTCCCGCACAAGGATGTTCGGGCGCTGGTGGCCGGGCTTGCGGGGGCGGGTCGCACGGGGGATCAGGAACGCATGGCGCATGGGCTCCGGGAGTTGTTCTTTGCTCGAACGTTCAGGAACGTGAGGATTGCAGTTGAGAGCGACGGTCGCATAGCCCTGGAGGGAGCATTTGGCGGAGAGGCGGGGATTGCCATCATAGCTGGAACCGGGTCGCTCGTGATGGGAAAGGATTCGCGGGGACGCATACATCGCGCCGGCGGCTGGGGACGTTACCTTGGGGACGAGGGGAGCGGATACACGATCGGTCGAGAAGGTCTGAGGGCCGTGGCGAAAATGATCGACGGGGCGGGAAAAAAAACGGTTCTTGCGAAAAGGCTGGCGGTTGAGTTCGGTCTTGGATCGCAAAAAGCGATCATCAACGCGGTGTACACGAAAGGGTTCGACATCGCCTCCGTGGCGAAGCTGGTCGTCGAGGCGGCCGAGAAAGGTGACGGCGTTGCGACCCGCATCCTCGCCGAAGCGGTCAAGGAGCTTCTGAGCGTCACAGAGCCGGTTTGGCGTAAATTGCGGAGGGTGAAACGCGGGAGTTCCGTCTCGATCGTGTTCATCGGAGGGCTTATCGCGGGCAAAAACGTTTACTCCCGCAAGTTGCAGGCGGCGCTGACAAAAAAACTCTCAGGCATCAGCGTCGTGGTTCCGAAATCCCAGCCCGTACACGGCGCTTCGATCATGGCTCTCGGGCTTCTCAGCCCTGTCCACGCTCGTGCGACCGCCTGATAAAACCTGCCGATTAACTTCCAACCTCTGACCGCGCAAGGGAGGCCGAACCATCCGTGAAACCTCTTACCATTGTCCTCCTGCGCTCCTCCGCCGCGTCCTTCGCTTCCATGCTCAGCCGGTTCGCTTCTTCCCCGCTCACGGACCGCACCATCATCGTCCATCCGGGCGGCAGGAACGAACATTTCGCCGGAGCGGAAAATATCTCCACCGAAGCGCCATTTTCCGGAAGGACCGTCTCCAGGATCCTGGAACGGACCCGGACGGAGTATCTCTTGCTCGTGCCGGTCAGCGAAGAGGTGGACGTTGCCCCTTCAGCTCTGGACCGGCTGGTGTCCGTTGCGCGCCAAACCGGGAGCGGGCTGACGTACGCGGATTACTACGAAACAAAGTCGGGAGCTCGCGTCCCGCACCCCTTGAACGAGTATCAAGCCGGAAGCGTCCGCGACGCGTTTGAATTCGGCCCGCTCATGTTGTTTTCGATGAAGGCTGTACGGAGGGCCGTCGCGCGACACGGAAGCGTCGAAGCCGTTCGTCACGCGGCTCTCTACGACTTGCGGCTCAAGGTCTCCGTCGACCACGCCCTGTTCCACGTGCAGGAATTTCTCTGCGCGAAGGCGTCGACCGATCCGCGAAAATCCGGTGAGAAGCTTTTTGACTACGTCGACCCAAGGAATCGAATCGTTCAGAAGGAGATGGAAAAGGTCGCGACGAACCATCTCAAGAGAGTCGGAGCTTACCTCACGCCCCGCTATTCCAAAATTCCTCAGGACGAAGAAAAATATCCCGTCGATGCAAGCGTCGTCATTCCTGTCCGTAATCGAAAACGAACGATCGGCGACGCCGTCATGAGCGCCCTTTCTCAGCAGGCAGATGTCCCGTACAATGTCCTCGTCGTCGACAATCACTCCACCGACGGGACGACCGATGTACTTCGAGATCTTGCGACGCGTCATTCCGCTGTCAGACATCTCATTCCGTCGAGAAGCGACCTTGGAATCGGCGGATGCTGGGAAGAAGCCGTCCGTTCTCCCAGCTGCGGACGGTTCGCCGTCCAGCTCGATTCGGACGACATTTACAGCGGGCCGACCACGCTCCAGCAAATTCTCGACGTCTTCCGGCAGGGGGACTACGGAATGGTCGTTGGCTCGTATCGTTTGGTGAACATGAACCTGGAAGAGATCCCGCCGGGCGTCGTCGACCACCGCGAATGGACTCCGGCGAACGGCCGGAACAACGCCCTGCGTATCAACGGCTTTGGGGCGCCGCGCGCCTTTCGAACATCCCTTCTCCGGAAGGTCGGGATTCCGAATGTCAGTTACGGCGAGGATTACGCCGTCTCCCTCCGCATCTCGCGCGAGTATCGCGTCGGCCGGATCTTCGAACCGATCTATCTTTGCCGCCGCTGGGAAGGAAATTCGGATTCGTCCCTCACGGTCGAGCAGACAAACCGCAATGACGCGTATAAGGACCACGTCCGGACGATCGAAATTCTTGCACGGCGTCGAATGAACGCGGGGCGCGGATGAAAAAGCAGGCGTTCACGATCCGGAGGGCGAGCCCGCAAGACTGGCGGACGATCGCGGATGTGATCTGGAAGACATGGGTTGATGCATACAGTTCGTTCATTCCAACGGATGACCTTCATGCCTACCATGAGACCTTCTACAGCGACGATGCGCTCAAAAAGCTTCTCGACGACCCTCACGTGGCGGCGTTCGTTGCGGAGGCGGGAACTCAGATTGTCGGCGTCATGCGTACGCGATTCAATCGGAAGGAGCAGCGGTATTACGTTTCATCCCTCTATATCCTCCCGGACTGTCAGGGTGCGGGAATCGGACGGGGGCTGATGCGGAAGGCGGCCGACGAGGCAACGAGTTACGGCGAGGACAGACTGTGGTTGGGCGTCATGGTGAAAAACCGGCGCGCGTTCGAGTGGTACACCGGGATGGGGTTTCAAGTTTCGGAAACAGCTCCGTTCAAAATGGGAAATACGACTGTCGACCACTACATCGGATTTCTGACAGTTGAGGACGTGCGGATGCATACACAAGCACCGCCGCAGTAACGGATTCCATGGCGATTACATCGACGAGAATTTTTTCCCTCTTTTCAGGCGAACGCGCCGGTACTACACTGCCGGCGCTCGTCCGGAAGCTGTTGGCGGAACAAAAGCGTTCATGGGCAGGCCTTTCGACCGGCTACGCCGCTCTTGCGTCTGTTCGAACCCGCGACGTCCCCTGCAGCGGATTTGTCATCGCCCTTCAGTTCAATCCGCGCCGTATCGTCAGCACTGCGGCCGACACCAGCGCGGACGCAATTCGACGCCGTCCCTGCTTCCTCTGCATCGAGAATCTCCCCGATCCCCAGAAGGCCATCCTCTACCACGACCGGTTCCTCATCCTGTGCAACCCCGCGCCGATCTTTCCGGAACATCTCACCATCTCGAGCACGGTGCACGAGCCGCAATCCATCGGCTCGAGGTTCGGCGTCATGCTGGACCTAGCCAGGGACATGAGCCCCGACTACGTTCTTTATTACAACGGCCCCCGTTGCGGTGCATCGGCCCCCGACCATCTGCATTTTCAGGCGGGCCCCGCAGGGGTCACGCCGGTCGAACGGGATGCGGAAAAGAAACAGGAGTTCCTGCGCCGGTTTGAGAATGTCGACCTCGGCGTCCTCAGATCCTACGGCAGAACGGTCCTGGCGGCCGAAACCGATTCGAAGGAGGGCATGAGCCGTTTTTTTTCTTCGTTCGTGAAGCAATGGCAGCACACGGTCGGCTCGGATGAGGAACCGATGATGAATCTCTTGTGCGGTTTCGGGTCGAAGAAATGGCGGCTGATTCTGTTCCCCCGCTCGAAGCACCGTCCGGACGCGTATCATAAAGAAGGCGAAGCACGCATCCTTATCAGCCCGGCAGCGATCGATATGGCGGGGCTCGTCATCACTCCCGTTGAAAAAGATTTTCTGCACGTCGACGCGCCGACCGTCGAAGGGATATACAATGAGGTGAGCTTCCCGGAAAAGAACCTGTCGGAAATTGTCGCGGCGCTCTGATCCTGCGGCTCTACGAGAGCTGCGGAATCCTCGAATCGATGAGAGCCCGCCTGATTCAAAAATCGAGTCGCGAGCTTTGAAATTCGAAAAAATCAGAAAGATTCGAATCGTGCCGACAGAAGGAACCATCTTGCAGAATGTTTGATAATGAGAAGATTCCTTTTTGCAGAGCGCATTTTCCCCTCAGCGGTTCGGTCACGGGTGTCGCCATTCGGAGTTCGGATTTTCTCCGCGTTCAGTTGAATACGCGGAGACCGTATCGCCATCGTTTTTCTTGAACGAAGCATCTAAACGCCATTCGATTTGTGGTATCCGAAGAACCCGTCATCCAGGTCGGCATCCTCGAAGGAGTTGCGGAAATTGCGGGGCGATGCGAAACGGCCATGGTGTCTCCCGCGGGAACGACCATCCGCGGCGGGTTCGGTGCGCGCAGTGACGGAAATGTCGTCGTTCTCTTCGATGAAGATGGAAGGGAAGCCGGCCGCGGAACAGAAATTGTCCTCCGACCCCGGGTGAAAACCGCGATAACACTCTCCGGCGTGACAATCGGATTGCAGTTTCATTGGGAAAGGAAGGAGGATGAGTCGTTCCTCGGGTCTCTCCGTTTCTCGTCAACCGGGAACGGCGTAACGGCCGTCAACGAAATTGGGGTGGAAGAATACCTGAGAAGCGTGATCTCATCCGAGATGAGCGCCGAAGCACCGCTTGAACTGCTCAAAGCGCACGCCATAACGTCGAGGAGCTGGCTGGTTGCGATGCTCGACCGGCGGAAAAGCGGGCGCCGCGCATCGCACGTCAATCGAAAAGAGAGCGATTCGGAGATCATTCGATGGTATGACCGCGAAGACCATGAGCACTTCGACGTTTGCGCCGACGACCATTGCCAGCGTTACCAGGGAGTTTCGCGAATCATTTCATCGTCGGCGACGGAAGCGGTTGATGAGACGAAAGGGACATTCCTGACCTTTGACGATGAAGTGTGCGATGCGAGATTTTCGAAGGCGTGCGGCGGTATGACGGAACCTTTCGGGAATGTGTGGGAAGAAAGAGATGTGCCGTACCTGCAAAGTGTGACGGACTCCGAGGTCCGGGCAAATCCGATCGCGACTGAAGCCGATGCCGTTCGCTGGATCGGCTCTTCTCCGGGAGCGTACTGCAACACGAACGACGGTTCGATTCTCCGCCAGATCCTGCCGTCGTACGATCGTGAGACGGCAGACTTCTTTCGATGGAAGGTCGAGTATGAAGCCGAAGAGTTAGCCGACATTCTGCGGAAAAAATCGGAAATTGATTTTGGGGCGGTCAGGAAACTCGAGCCGCTGAAACGAGGTCCCTCGGGCAGAATTGCACGTTTGAAGATTGAGGGAACCAGGCGAAGCGTGATTGTCGGGAGGGAATTGGAGATTCGGCGGTGGCTTTCACGGTCTCATCTCTATAGCTCGGCCTTCTTTGTCGAGACCTTCCCGCGGGATGCTGAAGTCCCCGAAAGATTCACGTTGTTTGGAGCCGGTTGGGGGCACGGAGTCGGACTGTGCCAGATCGGAGCCGCGATCATGGCGACGCTGGGCTTTTCCGCCGAACAGATTCTCGCCCACTACTTTCCGAGCGCCACGATGAAAAAGTTGTATTCCAACGAAAAATGAAAAATGGATCCGGTAGGCGCTAAGAAACGAAACCCGTGGGTCTGGGTCTCCGTGCTGTATTTTGGCGAAGGTTTCCCGTACACGGTCGTCAATCTCATGTCCGTCGTCTTCCTGAAAGACCTTGGAGCGGGCAATGAGCTCATCGGGCTGACGAGCTTCCTCTATTTGCCGTGGGTGCTCAAAGGGCTCTGGGGGCCGGTCGTCGACATTTATTCGACGCGAAGAAGGTGGATTCTGTCGATGGAATTGGTCTGCACCGCGTTGTTCTTCATCCTCGCGGCATCGTCGTTTGCGCGCAACATCCTCGCAATTTCGATCGCGATCTTCGCATTCGTCGCCCTCACATCGGCGACCCATGACATTGCCATTGACGGATTCTATCTCGATGCACTCGACAAGGATGCCCAGGCGTTATTCGTCGGCGTTCGAACGACGACGTACAAGTTCGCCTGGCTTTTTGGAAATGGGGGACTGGTTTATCTCGCAGGTTCGATCGCCCAAAGCTATCTCAAAGGAACGAATGCCCAGGGTGTGAAATTATACGAAGAACTCAGAATCGGATTCCTTGGCTCCGTCAATCCGGTCGCGTTTGGATGGTTCTCCGCCTTTGCCGCATCCGGGCTGGTCTTTCTTCTTCTCTATTTCTTCCAGCTCTGGTATCTTCCCTTTCCCCAGGCGACGCGGTCCGTCCTCCCCGAGGGCGAACGGCCGAATTTTCTCGAAGCGTTTAAAACGTACTTCACGCAGCGCAAGATCGGGTGGATCGTCGCGTACGTCCTGATCTTCCGATTGGGCGATGCATTCATGCTCAAGATGGCGCCTCCGTTTCTGATGGACGCTGCGACAAAGGGAGGGCTCGCAATCTCGACCCAGGAGATGGGTATTCTCAACGGCACGGTCGGCTCGATCGCCCTCCTTGCCGGCGGAATACTCGGCGGCGTCCTTATCGCAAAGCAGGGTCTTCGGCGATGGATGTGGCCGACGGCGATCGTCCAGAATTCCGCGATCATTCTCTACTGGCTCCTCGCCGCCTACAAGCCATCCCTGCCATGGGTCTACGGGGTGAATGCCTACGAGCAATTATCCTACGGTCTCGGCGTGTCGGCTTACACCGTTTTCCTGATGCGAACGATCCGGCCCGAATTCAAAGCGTCGCACTATGCGATCACGACCGCGTTCATGGCCGCGGGAGTACTCATTCCCGGAGTCTTCAGCGGATTTCTTCAAGTCCGCATGGGGTACGAGCAATATTTCCTCATGAGCTTCCTCGTTGCCATTCCAGGTCTGTGCACGATTCCCTTTTTGCCTCTCGAAGAAAAGTCGTGACATTCGGACCTGTCTGCCAAAGGTGCGCCGCCTTCCTTTGGAACGCACGCGAATAGTATAAGCCCTCGTCGCCGGCCGGAGATGTCGCCGGCTTTGGCGTTGTATCTCCTTCCGACTTTTCGTACGTTTTGTTCTTCGCTGACGTTCACAAGTCTTGCGGCTGCCTGCGTGATTCGATGAAAGCGCTCGTCGTTGGTTCTGTTCTCCTTTTCCTTTCCGGCTGCGGCGGGGCTCCGTCCATCTCCCCTCCCAATCGACCGCCGACAGGAGCTGCGTGGGTTGACTCCACCCTCCGCCATCTGACCCTTGACGAAAAAGCGGCACAGCTGGTTTTCGTCTGGACGACCGTCCCGTATGAGCCGCACGAATCGCCCCACTGGCAGGAATTGGAACGCCTTGCCGCACAACGGAAAATCGGCGGCTTCATTTTTTCCATCGGCGATGTCTACGAATATGCCGTCCAGGCAAACAAGCTCCAACGTGTGGCTCCGACGCCGCTTCTTTTCGCCGCGGATTTCGAGTGGGGGGCCGGCATGCGCATCAAAGGGGCGACGACGTTTCCGCGCGCCATGGCAGTCGGCGCTACGCGCAATCCCGCGTATGCGTACGAGATCGGGAAGATCACGGCGATCGAGGGACGCTCCATCGGGATTCACCAGAATTATGCTCCGGTCGTTGACATCAATAATAATCCGAAGAACCCTGTCATCAATACGCGGTCATTCGGGGACGACCCGGACCTGGTGTCTGAAATGTCCGCGCAATTTGTGCTGGGAACGCAGGATGGCGGCATGATCGCAACCGTCAAACATTTTCCCGGTCACGGCGACAGTGAGGTCGACACCCACCTGGAACTGCCGACTCTTCCGTTCGACCGGGAGAGGATGGAAAAATTCGAGCTCGCGCCGTTCAGGAAAACGTTCGAGGCGGGGGCTCTTTCGGTCATGGTGGGTCATATCGCGGTGCCGGCATTCGATTCCGCTTCTGGAATGCCCGCGACTGTTTCCCCCGGGCTCTCGACCGGCCTCCTGAAAAAGGAAATGGGATTTTCCGGACTCGTGGTGACGGATGCGATGGTCATGCGGGGGGTCGCTTCCAGATTCGGACCGGCCGAGTCGGTTGTGCGCGCTCTCAAAGCCGGCGCGGATCTTATTCTGATGCCGCCGGACCCGGATATCGCGGTCGATGCGATCGTGAAAGCGGTCAGACGCGGGGAGATCGACGAGGCACGCGTCGATTCGTCCGTGAAGAAATTACTCGCGCTGAAGCAGCGCATGGGATTGGACGTCAATCGGTATGTGGACGTTGAGAAAATATACGACGTTGTCGGCGCCCCTTCCTCGAAGGCGCTCGCCCTTCGCATCGCGCGTGATGCCGTTACGGTCCTCGGCAACGAAGACCGCATCCTCCCGCTCCCGGAAGCCGGAGCCAGGAAAGTGCTCGACCTCATCGTTGCGGACTCGGACGACCCCGAAGCCGGGTCGAACTTCCACGCGCAGCTGCGGGCGAGACTCGGCGACGTCCGGGAGTTTCGCATCGACCCGCGCAGCAACGACATGGATTTCGATTCCGCAGCCGCCGCGGCCAGGAATTCCGATCTCATCGTATGTCAATGCCAGCTCTCCACGCGCTCGGGAGCAATGACCGGATTCGTCAACCCTCGTCAAAAGGAGCTCCTGAACAGAATTGCATCGTACCGGAA
>DATJYV010000128.1:0-15232 GCA_035499415.1 Bacteroidota bacterium | reverse complement strand
AGAGGCCCAGGAGAGTCGTACGCGAAGCGTGCGACCGTTCAAGCGCATCGTCGCTCGGATAATCCTCGACCACGATCCGAACATTATCGACCCGCGACGTGAACTGCTCGGGCAACTGCTCGAACGCTTCTTGCGCCACTTGTTCGAATTCCGCCACAGTCATAGTACCCGTCATCGGATGCCCGACAGTTTCTGGCCGGCTTCCCACAGCGGGAGCACGAGCGCGGCCAAGGATACGAAGACAACACAGCTCGCACGGAACGCCGTAAGGCGATTCGCGATCGTCGTCCCCACAATAGCGAGGCCGATGGTCCACACCGTGACGACCACGTCGAATCCGGCAAGCACGACGAAGGAGACCGGCTTGATTGAATACGGGGGCGGATTGGACGTGAAGAGATAGATCCCAAACGTCATCAGTTCTATGGGAAGCACGAAAACCAGCGAGACCGCAACCGGCGTGAGCGAGTACGCGACGATGCCGAGAGAATTCCGAAATGCCGTTTTTCCACGGAGAACCCAGGAGGCACCATAGTGCACCAACGCTGTCAGAGGACCGCAGACGATCCCCAGCACCGAGCCACCCACCAGACCCCACGCAATCAGAGTGAGCAGCGAATCAAAACGCTCACCGGCACGAAAATACCAGAGGCCTGTAAATGCCACGCTCACACCAAGGAATGCAAACAGCAGGAATGCGTAGTTCTTATGCTCGGCCAGCGTGACATCATGGAACGCCTTGCGGGGCGTTTCAAGCACGCGCCAAAGCGTTTCAAAAAAATTCAGGTTGGGAATTCGATTCTGAAGGAAACCCCGGCACCGGATGCACGAGGTGGCGAAATCGTCGTTTTCAGTCTGGCAAACGGTGCATCGAATCATCGGTCCCGGGTATCAGATGATGGATGTCTGCCTTACGTTACGAAGAAAGCGGCTGCAATGCAACGATATTTTTGACGTAACGAGGTTTTCTTAATGCAATGGTTTAAATCGTGCTGTGAAATGTCTCAGGACGGGGGCTTCTTGAACGATCTTGTAACCTCGTAGTGTTCCTCTGCCCGCAAATACTTCCCGGACGACTTCGACGACATAGTCGATGTGGCTCTGCGTGTACACTCTCCGTGGAATTGCAAGTCGCACCAGCTCCATCCGTGCCGGGATGAGGGATCCGTCTGCAGAGTATCGACCGAACATCACGCTCCCAATTTCCACGCTCCGGACGCCCCCGATTCGATAGAGTTCCGCCACGATGGCCTGGCCTGGGTATTCGTGCTGGGGAACGTGGGGCAAAAAACGCTTCGCGTCGAGGTAAATCGCGTGGCCCCCCGGCGGCTGAACCATTGGAATGTGGCTCGCCGTCAGTTTTTCCCCCAGGTACTCCACCGATCGTATCCGGTACTTCAGATAGTCCTCATCGAGAACTTCTTCGAGCCCCTGGGCGATCGCCTCCAGATCGCGTCCGGCTAACCCGCCGTACGTCGGGAATCCCTCGGTGACAATCAGAAGGTTGCGCGCCCGTACTGCAAGCTGGTCGTCATTCATGGCGAGAAATCCTCCCATGTTCACCAGCGCGTCCTTCTTCGCACTCATCGTGCACCCGTCCGCATACGAAAACATTTCACGGGCTATCGACCGAACGGATTTCCCCGCATACCCTTTTTCGCGCATCTTGATGAAAAAAGCATTTTCTGCAAACCGACAGGCATCCAGATAAAACGGGATGCGGTGCTTCCGCAGAATCTTATGGACGGATCGGATGTTCTTCATCGAGACGGGTTGACCGCCTCCGGAATTGTTGGTCACCGTCAACATGCACAGGGGTATGTTCTCCGCCCCTTTCTCATCGATGAACTTCTCCAGCTGGCCAACATCCATGTTCCCTTTAAACGGCGCGATCTGTTCCGGGCGAAGCCCTTCTTCACAGAGAAGGTCCACTGCGACGGCTCCTGACGCTTCGACGTTAGCCCTGGTGGTGTCGAAATGGGAGTTGTTCGGCACAAATTTTCCGGCCCTGCCCATAATGGAGAAAAGGATTTTTTCCGCCGCCCGGCCCTGATGCGTGGGGATGATGTTCCGGAAGCCAGTCAACTCCTTGATCACCGACTCGAATCGGAAAAAACTTTTTGAACCGGCGTACGATTCATCCCCGTCCATCATCCCCGCCCATTGGCGCGCGCTCATCGCTGCCGTACCGCTGTCTGTCAACAGATCAATCAGGACATCCTGCGCTTTGATGAGAAACGGATTGTAGGCGGCACGGCGAAGAATCGCACTTCGTTCCGCGACGGTCGTAAAACGCAACGGTTCTACCGACTTGATTTTAAACGGCTCGATGATGGTCTTCACAGGTCCCATGCCTTCCTGTTGTACGACCGGGTGCGGTCTTCATCCATCAGCTCGCGCAGAACGCGGATGACATGATCCCAGTGCTGGTCGACGAGAAGTTCGTGATGTGCGATTCCCCGAATCGTTTGATGCTTGTCGATGACGTACGTGACCTTGCGGATTCCCAGGCCGCGAAGCCAGACAGCCCGGTAGTTCCGGCTGACCTCGAGCGCCTGGTCGCTGGCGAGAAAGAACGGATATCCGTTTACGCCGGGGCGATATTTTTGTGAAGGGGGTTTTGCAAGAACTCCGACAACGACGGCATCCAGCGACTGGATCTCGCGGAGTCGATCGACGAAGATCGATCGTTCGTTCGGGGATCTTCCGAAGGGATCGTCGGGAGAAAAATGGAGGACGACGTTTCGTTCGTTCCGCTGGTCGCTGAGCCGGAATCGAACGCCCGTCTGGAGCTTGAGCTCAAAATCGGGAGCTACGGAGCCGATGGACAACATCGCGTGCCTGAGTGGAACAAGAATGTCCCTGACCGGGAGGGGCAGTGCTCCTTCCAGCCCTCAAACTAACGTTATTCGGCCTCATACTGAATGACGGAGAACACATCGTAGCCGCGGAGCCGCTCGCGGCCGTGCAGGAAGTTGAGCTCGATAAGAAAAGAGATGCCCACGACCGAGGCCCCGAGGCGGTCGACGAGCCTTGTCGCCGCGGACATTGTTCCGCCGGTTGCCAGGAGGTCGTCGTGAAGAAGAACTCTTTCGCCCCGTGCGATCGCGTCGGAATGGACTTCCATGACGTCCGTCCCGTATTCGAGGGAATACTCTTCGCGAATCGCTGCCGCAGGGAGTTTGCCCTTCTTTCGAAGGGGGACAAACCCCGCGTTCAGCCGCAGGGCAAGCGCCGCACCGAGAATAAATCCCCGCGATTCCACGCAGGCCACTTTCTGGACGCGCGCACCCGTGTAATGCTCCGCCAGAGCGTCGACAGCCGACCGAAGCGAAGCGGAATCCTTCAGGAGAGTGGTGATATCCCTGAAAATAATGCCCGGTTTCGGAAAATCAGGGACACTGCGGATCTTTGCGGCGAGGGGATGAAGGGGGCCGGACATTTCTGACCTACCAGTCGATTGATTCTTTCTTAAGAAATGCTTCTACCCCCCTCTTGCAATCCTCGGTCATACGCGTGAGCGCGTTAAGGTTGGCCGCATAATCGAGGGCATCGCTGGTCGACATCCCGTGAATTCTCGCCGTGAGCTCCTTGATGAGCCCCATGGAAGATCCGCTGTTCCCGCGGGCGAGCTCCTGTGCGAGGTTCATTCCGAATGCCTTGAGCTCTCTTCCCGCGACAACGTGCGAGACAAGTCCGATGGCCCGGGCTTCTTCGGCATCGATCGTGTGACCGCGGAGCGTGAGCTCGCGAGCCCGGCCCTCGCCCACCCGCCGAATGAGAAAAACCATGACGATGGCGGGGATGAATCCGATGCGAACCTCGGTATAGCCGAAGCGCGCGGTCTCGCGGGCCGCTATGACGAAATCGCAAACCGTCGCCAGACCGCATCCCCCTGCGAGGGCGTTTCCATGTACCAGCGCAATGACGGGTTTCCGATGATTGTAAATCTCGGCGAACAGCTTCATCAGGTTCGTCGAATCCTGCTGATTTTGGTTGAAATCGAACTTGGCCATCCGTTGGAGATATTGGAGGTCGGCCCCGGAGCAGAACGATTTTCCTTCCCCCTGAAGGATGACCACTTTGACGGCTGGGTCTTTTCGGCACAAGGCGAATGCCGAAGAGAGTTCGGCTACCATCTCGTCGTCGAGCGCGTTATGTTTCTCGGGGCGATTGAGGGTGACCGTCGCCACGCGTTGATCGACCGTGTATTTGATCCTGCTGAATTCCACAGAAAAAAAATTACCAAGAACGGCAACGAAATGCAAGACGGACCCGTACAAAAGGAATCCCGGGATGTCCCGGGATTTCTCTTCCTGCAGACGTGCGTGATCCCTATGCGTCGTAATAAAGGATGAACTCGAAGGGATGCGGCCTGAGCTGCATGGGCTGGACTTCCTTGGTTGTTTTGTAGTCGATCCATGTTTCAATCAGGTCCTCGGTAAATACGTCTCCGCGCAGGAGAAACTCATGGTCATTCTTGAGATTCTCCAGTGCCTCCGCAAGCGATCCCGGAGCCGATGGGACGTCCCGCAATTGCTCGGGCGACATGTCGTAGATGTCTTTGTCGAGCGGCTTGCCCGGGTCGATTTTGTTGATGATGCCGTCAAGGCCGGCCATGAGAAGAGCGGAGAACCCGAGGTACGGATTGCACGTCGGGTCCGGGCACCGGAACTCGATGCGCTTTGCCCGGGGGTTCGAGGAATACATCGGTATGCGGACAGAAGCAGACCGATTCCGCTGTGAATACGCAAGGTTCACGGGGGCCTCAAATCCCGGGACCAGCCGTTTGTACGAGTTGGTTGTTGGATTGGTGATCGCGCAGAGTGCCGGAGCGTGTTTGAGCAGTCCGCCAATGTAGTACATCGCCATCTCGCTCAGGCCCGCATACCCGCTGCCCGCGAAGAGGGGTTTCCCGCTCTTCCAGAGACTTTGATGCACGTGCATGCCCGATCCGTTGTCTCCAAAGATGGGTTTCGGCATGAATGTGACGGTCTTCCCGTGTCTCTTGGCCACGTTCTTCGTGATGTATTTATACACGAGATAGTTGTCGGCCATCCGGGTCAGCGTGTCCCGGCGCATGTCGATCTCCGTTTGTCCGGCTGTCGCAACCTCGTGATGGTGGACTTCAACCGCAATACCGGCGGCTTCGAGCGTCAGCACCATGTCGGATCGAATGTCCTGCAGGCTGTCCAGCGGAGCGGTCGGAAAATATCCTTCCTTGAATCGCGGCCGATGACCCAGGTTTTGTTTTCCGTTCATTCCGCTGTTCCAAAATCCCTCCTCCGAGTCGAGGTAGTAGAACCCGTATTCGTGCGACTGGTCGAACCGGACGTTATCGAGGATGAAAAACTCCGGTTCGGGGCCGAAGTAACTCGTGTCGGCGACGCCGGTTGACTTCAAGTATGTCTCCGCCTTCCTGGCGACGTACCGTGGATCCCGGGAATAATTCTCCCGCGTGATGGGATCGGCGACGTCGCAAATGAGGCTCAGCGTCGCGACGGCCGTAAAAGGGTCGACGAAGGCCGAATCCCCGTCGGGAAAGAGGAGCATATCGCTCTCGTGAATCTTTTGAAATCCCCGGATGCTGGAGCCGTCAAAACCGATGCCGTCTTCGAAGATCTCGTCCGAGAACTCCCCCGCGGTAACGGAGAAATGCTGCCACTGGCCAAGCATGTCGGTAAACTTCAGGTCGATGACCTTGATTTCCTTGTCTTTGATGATCTTCATCACCTTTTCCGCGCCGGGAGCGGACTTGGTTTTGGTCGCCATAAAATTCCTCCTGTGAAAGAACGGTTTATTTGTGGTTTGAAATCTTTATGCGCATGCTTTCTTTTGGGGTGGAGAGAACCAGACTTGTGGTGGTTTTTGCCACGCCGACCCACGACTGGAGCTTCGCGAGAAGTTTTTCCAGACTTGCGGCATTTTCCGTACGGACCTTGAGCAGATGGGTCCCGTCGCCGGTAATCGCATGGCACTCAAGAACTTCGTCGACAGCCGAAGCGTGCTCCACGAACGAACCGAAATGCTTCGACGAGTCGACGGTTACCACGACGAATGCCGTGATGTCCTTTCCCAGACACTTGTGGTTGACTTTGGCAAAGTAGCCTTCAATCGTCCCGTTTTCTTCGAGCTTTCTGAGCCGCTCGCTGACCGAGGGAAGTGATAACCCCACTTTGTCCGCCAGCTCGTTCCGTTTTGTGCGGCCATGGCGCTGGAGGATGTCGAGGATTGCGATGTCGATGTCGTCGAGGGAGGGCACGGAAGCGATAGCTATTGTTGCGGTAAAAAACCTAATATTCTAAGGTGAAGGATACAAAACGCCTCATAATATAAGATGGAGATCCGCTGATGTCAAGCACATAATTGAGCCGTACATAAAAAAAACCGCAGCAGCCCGGGGGCTCCTGCGGTCTCCGCGAACGCTCGATGCGGCTGTCAGTCGCCTCCTCTCACATACTTGATGCTTCCTTCGGAAACCGTCATTTGTACATCAAAATTGCTGTCGAGCACCACGACGTCGGCGTCCTTCCCGACGGCAATAATTCCCTTGTGATGTTCCAGTCCCAGCACCTTCGCGCCGTTGAGGGACGCCATGCGTACTGCATCTGTCAGCGGTACATCGACCTGCTGGACCATGCACTTCACCGCCTTCTCCATCGTGAGCGTGCTTCCAGCAAGCGTGTTTCCGTCAAGGAAGGCCCGGTTTTTTTTCACGTGGATTTTTTGATCCATGAACGTATAATCGCCGTCGGGCATTCCGGCGGCCCGGACAGCATCCGTTATCAAAATGATCCCGCCCGACCCCTTGATATCATAGATGAGCCTCATGACGGCCGGGTGAACATGGATGCCGTCCGCGATCAATTCCACCTTCAGTTCGTGGTGCACGAGCGCGGCGACCGCAACTCCCGGCTCGCGATGGTGAAACGGCTTCATCGCGTTGAACATGTGCGTAACATGGGCCGCGCCGTTGTCAATCGCACATAACACCTCCTGGTAGGTGGCGGCTGAGTGGCCGATCGAGAGGACGACGTCGTTCTTCGCGGCGGCGCGCATCACCGCCTCCATCCCCGGAAGCTCGGGCGCTATCGTCATGAGCCGGATGTATCCGTTGCTCACACCGTATAACTTTTGCCACCCTGCAACGCTCGGCTGCCAGAGATAATCCGACTTCATGGCGCCGTGCAATTCCTTGTTAATGAACGGCCCCTCGAGATGAATTCCCCAGATGTTCCGGGTCCCCTTCGATTTCTCGCAGAATTCCGCGATCCGTTTTACGTCCGCAAGCATCGCGGGCTCCGGCTTACTATAGAGGGCGGCAAGCATCCCCGTCGTCCCGTGCTGGAATCCGTACTGCGAGATTTTCTCCACGGCTTCCAGGCTCATATCCGCAAATCCATATCCGCCGCCTCCGTGAACCAGGAGGTCGATGAAGCCGGGAGTTAACATCATTCCGTCAAATTCGTAGACCTTCATTCCTGCAGGCACGGGCGTATCGCGCGACGAGCCGATTGCGGAAATTTTTCTCCCCTCAATAATGAGCGTCCCCTCCTCGACAACCCGGAACGGCGTGATGATCTGGACGTTTCGAATTGCGAAACTCATCTGCGGCTCCCGGCATTTTTTTCCGTCGGTCTTGTCGCGCTCGCACGCAGTCTCTCGACGGCGGCAGGAATATCCGGCTGGTGAAATATCGAGGTACCTGCCACCAGGACATCCGCGCCCGCTTCTGCCGCAAGCGGAGCCGTTGTCGGGTCTATGCCGCCGTCGACTTCCAGCAAAATAGTCCTGCCGGATTTGTCAATCAATTCCCGGGCCTGCCGCAGCTTCTGTACGCTCGCAGGAAGAAAACTTTGACCTCCGAACCCCGGATTGACCGACATGATAAGCAGAAGATCTATTTCTTCGATGACGTCCTCCAACCCCCGAACCGGCGTGGCGGGGTTGAGCGCAACCCCGGCCTGCGCGCCTTCCTCTTTGATTTGCGCAATGCACCTTTGAAGGTCGCGGCACGCCTCCTGGTGGACGGTTATCAGGTCGGCCCCCGCCCGACGAAAGTCCTGCACAAATCGATCCGGGTGGTCGATCATCAGATGAACGTCCAGAGGAAGCTTCGACAACGAGCGGATCGCGGCAACAAATTGCGGGCCGAACGTGATATTCGGGACAAAGTGGCCGTCCATCACGTCGAGATGAAGCATGTCGGCTTTCCCTTTCTCGGCGAGCCGGATTTGCGTGCGAAGGTCCGAAAAATCCGACGCCAGTATCGAGGGAGCGATCTTCACAGGATCCTCAATATTCCACGTTCTTTTTGGGTTCCGCTCTCTGAGCGACGAAAAGGTCCACGGGCTGCCCGATTGTCCCCAACTCCCCTGCCTTGGGATACTGCTCCATCACCGTGTTGGGGAGCAGATCGAGACTTGGTTGATAGGTGATCGACCCGACCTTGAAGCCCTCCTGGGCCAGGATCTTTTCCGCCTCCTCCAGCGTTTTCATCAGAACCTTGGGGACGGCCTTCCTGTTCGTATTGCGCCCCTGACTCACAAAAACGCTAATCACCGTGCCGCTCTTTACTTTCCGTCCGGGTTCAACTTCCTGGGAGATGACCGTGTTTTCAAAAAATTCGTCCGACGGTAGATACTGAATGGACCCGAGCTTGAGGCTCGATTTCTCGAGGTCAAACGTGGCGTCACGAATAGATTTGCCGCGGAGGCTCGGCACTTCGACGAGCAGCTCGCCTCCGGAAACCGTCAGATACACTCCCCTGCCGTACTTCACAATTGCATCCGGAGGGGGATTTTGGAAAGCCACTGTTCCGATGGGGTATTCCTTGTCTTGTTTCGGTTCGGTTTCTTTCGGGTTCAAGCCCATGTCCAGGAGCAGTTTCTTTGCGTCTTCAACGCGCATGCCGAGGACCTGAGGCACCTTGGTCGTCCGTCCCTGCTGGACATAACGGGGCATGACGACATTATCGATCAAGAGGAGGAGGACGAGGAGGGCTGCAAACGCGATGGCCGCATACGTCAGAGCGGTCTTGATGTGCGATTTCGAAAGCGGCATCGATCTTGGACTCAATATAACTCTTTCTGCCTAGACTTACAAGAACGCAGAGCGCCGGGTAGTGTCCTCCATTCATAGAGTTTAACTTATTGAGGAAGCGTCACGCTGAACACGCTCGCCCAGCGCATCGACACGGGGTTTCAGCATCTGATGTTCAAAGACCCTGACCTCAGCCAGAGGCTCTCGCCCCCGACTGTCCGGCAGCCAGGCGCCTTTGGGATAACCAATCGGCAGGCGGGGATGCGCCCTCTGCCTCTCACGACTGACTACGACGGGGTGGCCTCTGGCGCAAAATTCGAGATGACGGTTTCTTGAAAAGAGGACGCTACCGAGCTCCGGGCAGAGCTGGTTGACTCGCACTTCAATCTTTTGTAACATGCCGCACCCACATGTGAATTTCATGAATTCTCGGCGCGGACCCGGCAATGCACCTGCCTCCCCGACTTCTACTCTTGAAGCCGACGTCCTGCGTACACTCTTGTATTTTGACATCTTCCGGTATCCGCTCACGGCGGCTGAAATTTACCGGTTCCTTCCTTCCAACTCGACCAGCCCGGAAGAGATTGAGCGTTGCGCAAAAAGGGCTCGCCTGAAATCCGTCATCCGAAAGTCGGCCTCCTACTATCAGTTGAAAAGCACGGATGAGGGGGCGGTCGGCGAGAGGGTCCGGAATGAAGCTCGCGCCCGCACGTACTGGCGGATCGCCGTTGTTTTCGGCCGGCTTGTCGGAATGTTTCCGTTCGTCCGGGGGGTTTTTGTATCGGGGGAACTTTCGAAAGGAGTGGCGCGCAAAGGTTCGGACATTGACTTCGTTGTGGTGACTGCTGAGGGACGTCTTTGGATCTGTCGCACGCTCCTGGTCTTATTCAAAAAACTTTTTCTCTTCAATAGCCGAAAGTTTTTTTGCATCAACCATTTTTTGACAGTCGACCACCTCGAGGTATCCGACCGAAACTTCTACACCGCCGTGGAGCTTGCGACTCTCCGACCCGTAGTCAATGGCCCGCTCCTTGCACGGCTGCTCAGAGCGAACGCCTGGCTCTCCGGTTTTCTCCCCAACATCAACCTCGGTGAAGATGGCCGACCCCTCTCTTTATCCCCACTCACCCCATTACCAAAGACAAAGAATCTGCCTGCTCCTTCATCCCTGATGAACAACATCGAAGGTTTTCTTCTTTCTGAATGGAAGAATGTCTGGAAGAAACGCTATAGCGGACCTTCAGAGAATCAACGCAATCGTCTCTTTCGAAGCACCCCGTTTATATCGACAGCGTACGGGGAGGATCATCTCAGACGCATCAGCGACGAGTATAACCGGCGGCTTCGCGCCCATGGCCTCGGGCCCCATTCGTTCGGGGATTTGACGGAATAGATTCTTTGATGACGGACATCCTTTTCACTCACTCGTATTTTCTCCGATTCGACCCCAAGGAGTACCGGGCCATGATGCCCTATCCTCCTCTGGGAACGCTTATCGCGGCAAACCACGTTCGCCGCCATGGGTTTTCGACTGCCTTCCACGATGTCATGTTTGCGACAAGCGAAGCAGAGATCGCAGAGGCAATCCGGAGCCACCAGCCGCGCATCGTGGTCATTTACGACGACCAATTTAATTACCTGACGAAGATGTGTCTTTCGCGGATGCGGGAAGCGGCATTCCGAATGTCTGGCCTGGCAAAGCGGGCAGGGTGCACGGTGATTATTTTCAGTTCCGACGCAACCGACCATCTCGAACAATACTTCGACCACGATGTGGATTTTGTCCTCTGCGGAGAAGCCGAGGATACGCTCGTCGAGCTGGCTTCCATCCTTCTCGGCAGAAGTGCATCGGATATGTCTTCGGTGGACGGGCTGGCGTACCGATTCGACGGGAGGATATGCCGGACGCGGAACCGCCAGCCGTATGAAAACCTCGACCTGTTGCCGTTCCCGGCCTGGGACCTGGCCGACCTCTCTCTTTACCGATCCCACTGGCAGCGCCACGGATATTTCTCGCTTAATCTCGTCACGACCCGCGGATGCCCGTTCCACTGCAACTGGTGCGCGAAGCCGATTTACGGGCAGGTGTATCACAGCCGGTCCCCTCTCAACGCGGTGGAAGAGATGGAATATCTCCGGTCCATCGCAAACCCCGATCATCTCTGGTTCGCCGACGATATTTTCGGGCTCAAGAGGGGCTGGGTCGAAGCGTTCGATGAAATCGTAAACCGGGAAGATGCCCGGATCCCGTTCAAATGCCTTTCGCGCGTCGATCTGCTCCTGGAAGGGAAGGTTCTTGATCACCTGAAAAATGCCGGATGCACGACGGTTTGGGTCGGAGCCGAATCCGGGTCGCAGAAAATTCTCGATGCGATGGAGAAGGGAACGACGGTTGAGCAGATCCATGCCGCCTCGAGATCGCTCCACGAGCGCGGAATCCGCGTAGGTTTCTTTCTTCAGTACGGATACCCGGGAGAGACGAGGGATGACATTGACCGAACGCTCGAAATGGTCCGGGTGTGCAGGCCGGATGAAATCGGGGTCTCGGTTTCGTATCCCCTGCCGGGGACAAAGTTCTACGAGCGGGTCAAGGCAGAAATCGGTTCCAAATCGAACTGGGTCGACAGTCAGGACCTCGCGATGATGTACCGCGGAACGTTCGGTCCCGAATTCTACCGCGCGCTCCACCGCGTCACCCACAAGAAATTCCGCGTCTGGCAGGGGATGGATCTTGCGGGGAAGGTGATGAGGTCGGCGGCGCCGCTGGACAGGGGAACAGTCGTGCAATTGGCAAAATCAGCATATCATTATTTGACACTCCCGGCAGCGGAAGCGCGAATGGACGAGCTTCAGACATCGGACTCTGCACACGTGTCATGAGCGCCTCCCGGCTGACACGCTCGTTATCGTACGCATCAGCAACGACCGGCCGATCGACGGCAACGGCTGCACACGAGGAAGTGGTTGGCTCCGCGTTCGACCGGATCGCGCCCACCTTCGATGGCCAACGCGAGAATGAAATCACGCGCCGGATACGTAGCCGGGTCTACGAATTCGCCGAACGGTACGCCCCATCTCGCGGCACGATACTCGACATCAATTGCGGGACGGGAATCGATGCGGATGAATTGTCGCGCCGTGGATACGAAGTCGTCGGAGCCGATATCTCCCGCGGCATGCTGAATGAAGCCCGTCGCAAGTATCATCGTCGCATTCGGTTCGTGCAGTGCTCCATCGACCGACTCTCCCGTCGATTGGATCCGGTTTTCCAACTCGTGTTGTCGAATTTCGGCGGACTAAACTGCATTGAAGACCTTCGTCCGGCGGCCCGGGAAATCGCGGCGGTCTTGAAGCCGGGGGGACATCTTCTCGCCGTCGTTCTCGGAACGTTTTCTTTGTGGGAAACCGCAGCATATCTTTCGCGATGGGACATCCGAGGCGCCCTTCGGCGTCGGAACGGTCATGCCCGGGCGACCGGATTCGGGGACGGTACGTTCGACGTCTTTTATCACTCCCCCCGTCAGTTCGTGTCGGCGTTCGAACCCTGGTTCCAGCAGATCGAGATCCGGGGCCTCAGCGTCGTCAGCCCCCCGCCTCAGTCGACCTCGTTCATACGGAAGCATCGGAATCTTGACAGAATATTGTGGACAATGGACCACGTTGCCGGACGTCTGCCCCTCCTGAGAAATGCCGGCGACCATTATCTGGTCATTCTTCGACGAACGGCCGCATGACGATCCGCGTGATGCGATGGGTCGACCGCTACTTCGGCATTCCGCTCTGCTATCTGACCATTCCCATCGTGCGTCTGCGCCGTGTCCGTTCGAGGAAGCGTCAACTGCCGGACGCACGTCGAATCCTCGTTATGAAGTTCTTCGGACTCGGCAGCATTTTTTACGCGGCCCCCGCTCTGGTTTCGCTGAGGAAAACGCATCCGGAAGCATCAATTCATTTCCTGACGTTTGAATCCAACCGGCCCTTCCTTGAACTTTTGCAATGCGTCGATTCCATCCTCACGATCCGTACTTCAAGCCCCGTCCGCTTTGTTCTCGACACCGTCTCTTTCATCCGCGGAGTCGTCTCGCATCCGTACGAAGTCGTGTTTGATTTCGAATTCTTCTCCAAATTCTCGACATTTCTGTGCGCAATTTCCGGTTCGAGGCGACGCGTCGGGTTTGCCCTGCCGGTTCGCTGGCGAACGGCATTGCTTACGGACGAGGTTACGATTCGGAAAGACAGGCATGTTTCGGAGGCGTTCGCATCTCAAATCCGCCTCTTCTCGGATTTGCCGGTTTCCGATGAACAGATTCGCTTGCAGCCAACGGCGCAGGCGCGTGCGATGGTCGATGCTCTTCTGAACGACAGGGATAAACGGATCATGGTCGTGAACGTCAACGCCGGTCCCACGTTTATCGAACGCCGATGGCCTGCCGAGAGGTTTTCTCAATTAACCACGACTCTCGCCGCAGACGGGGCAATCGATATCGTCTTCACGGGCGAAGCGTCGGAACGCGAATATGTTGAGAGCGTCCTGGCGAAAATCCCAAATTCGAGCCGCTGCGTCAACCTGGCTGGGCGGCTCACCGTCGACGAATTGCTTGCAGTACTCGAGCGTGCGGAACTCGTCGTTTCAAACGATACCGGCCCCCTCCACCTTGCCGCGGGCGTCGGGACGCCCGTTGTGGGTCTCTTTGGACCGGAGTCTCCCCTTTTCTATGGCCCACGAGGGGCCAAATCGGCGCTGGTGTACAAGAAAATTGCCTGCAGCCCTTGCATGAATGTGTACAGCGCAAAGACATTTCGCTGCCCCTACGATGCAGAGTGCATGCGCCGTATTGAAGTGGAGGATGTTGAAATCGCAATTGCGGATCTCATGAAGGTCCATGCGTAGCCTGCAATGGGTTCTTGCGATTGCTCTGGCAGGGTTTGCGGTCTACCGGGGAATTATCCCCGCCTTCGAGCGGATCGACTCCGACTTTCCGAATTATTATACTGCCTCGAAACTCTGGGTTGAAGGAAAAGACCTGTCGAGGATTTATGACGACGACTGGTTCCAGGTGCAGATCCTGACGAACGGGATCGAGCAGGAGGGGAAATTCAGCCCATTCCCTCCTGTGACCGTACTCCTTCTCGCACCTCTTGCCGAATTTAGTCCGCTGGTCGCCCTGAGAATCTGGACGACCCTGAATATCGGATTTCTGGCTGTCTCCATCATCCTCCTCCAAAAGGTTATTGGCCTCGACGTGCTCATGTGTGCGTGCATCACGCTGGCATCGGGAATCGCGCTCGCCAATAATTTTCGTCTTGGCCAGGCCTACATCTTCCTTCACCTGATTGTCACGACAGGGTATTTCCTGTGGAAGTCGAACCGGCTCGTTTCTTCCGGCGCGTTGTTCGGCGTCGGGGCAGCGCTCAAGTATTTTCCGCTCGTCTTCCTTCCACTGCTCTTTCGACCTGCGCGAAGAGCGGCCGGGTTGAGCCTTCTGTGCATGTTCCTCGCCCTCAGTTTCGTGGGCATGCACGTCGTCGGGTTTCATGCTTCGTTCCAATTCCTGACTCAAGCCGTCGGGAGCCACGCCGCCGGGTTGATCCAAAACCCCTATTCATCAAATTTTCAATCGTGGAATAGTCTCTTCCGAACACTGTTTGTCCAGGATTCGCAATTCAACCCTCATCCCTTCTTTCAGTCGACATCGGCCTTTGGCGCCGCTCTATCGATAGTTCTTCTGCTCACGGGTTCGCTTCTCGTGATATCATGGCAACGATTGAGGTCGACAGACTCCCGCCGGCGCGACGAGCTTCGTTTCGCCCTCCTTGGGATCTGGGGTCTCCTTGTTTCACCGGCGACGGCCACCTACCACGCACTTCTTCTTATTCTTCCCGTTGCATTCCTGATCCGCGAAAACATTTCTTCGTGGAAAGTTGAGCAGTTCGTTATCGCGCTGACGTTTGGGATGATGGGATTCATACCGTACAGTTTCTTCCATCGGTTCGATATGAGGGGACTTCTGTCTGTCGCTGCCTATCCACGCCTCTTTTTGCTGACAATTCTATTCGCCGCAGCCGTGTCTTACACATTTCGGATTGGAATTTCCGATGCGGGCCGACTTGCTCCTCACTCTGAACATTAAGAAGGGTCACCCCATCCAAGCGCCGGCCATTCCCGCTCTCTCCAGTCGCACGGAGTCCC
>DATJYV010000127.1:0-16530 GCA_035499415.1 Bacteroidota bacterium | reverse complement strand
GATAAATCTTCAACGGGTTCGAATCCATTCAACTCCTTCCTTATTCGTTTAACATCAGTCGATTAATTAAAGCTACAAATTAATCGGATGAAAAACAACCATGTCGCAAATGACGTTATCACCGTCCATCCTCTGTGCCTTTTTTTGGAGAATTTGAGGGGTGGATATTCAATATGATACACTGTGGGTTTGGGAACGGACCACCGTGAGCGGGCATCTCACACGTGAACAAGAGGGATGGGTGATAATATTATTTCCTGGAAAGAAATGAGTAGGAAGGGGGATTGCAAGAAACCAGAGACCTTTCACGCAGGCCGGTTACGAAATTCGGACGACCTTCAATCGCGCATGTTCTCCCCTGAGAATTGCGATACGGCTTTTCGGCACTCGAAAGTGCCCGGCAAGGAGATTGACGAGAGCGATGTTCGCCTTTCCTTCCACCGGCCGTTCCTTCACGCTGACCAGGAACGAACCATCATCGAGCCGAGTTACTTGATTTGCCTTCGCTGATGGTTTCATTTTGACGACGATCGTCACCGGAAAAACCTCGGCCGGCACGGATTCGCTCGCTGCGCAAAGCGCCACACGGCACCTACTTGCTCCATCGCTTTTCGATCTCCACGATCTTGTTCAGACGTCCCTGATGACGGCCACCGCCAAACCACGTGGACAGCCAGACATCGACAATGGATTTGGCGGCTTCGCTCCCGGTGACTCTCCCGCCAAGCGTCAAGACATTTGCATCGTTGTGTTCCCGGCTGCTTCGCGCGATGAACTCCGTGTATGCCGCGACGGCCCGCACGCCCGGGACTTTATTCGCAACAATCGCCGAGGCGGCACCGACGCCGTCCACCATGATCCCTTTCGCCGCCCGGCCTGATGCGACGAACGTGGCGACCGCATATGCTATCTCGGGGTAATCGCATGTCGCTTCGGAATGCGTTCCCACATCTGCCACCATGTAGCCGAGCTTGAGAAGGTGTGTTCTCAAAGTTTCCTTGAGTTGAAATCCCCCGTGGTCGGCGCCGAGAACGATCGTTGTCGAAGCGTTCGGACCCCGGGTGTTTTCCGGTTGATAGAGCTTTGGGTCGGGGCCCTCGGGATATTGCGGTGCCGGAGATTCGAGTCGCGTTGTGAACTCCAGGCCATACCGGGCGGCAATTTCCCTCGCTGCGGGAGTGACGATCGCGCGGTCATCGGCCGCGATTGACTGCTCGCCGCGTTTAACTGCAGCGAGTACATCGGCCTCCGTTATCAGCGTCCGCTTCGTCGATGACATGGTCCTAGTGGTACAGTGTCCCTTTCCCCCATTGCAAGACTTCGAGGCGTACTCGCGCGGTCCCGCTCCCGACGAGCTCGATCCGTTTCGCCGCGGCCAGGGAGAGATCAATCATCCGGCCTTCGACGTACGGGCCTCGGTCGATCACCCGTACGACGACGGAGAGATTATTCTCAAGGTTCGTCACACGCACTTTCGTGCCGAACGGAAAAGTCCGATGGGCTGCAGTCAAATCGTTCATATCGAAGAGCTCGCCATCCGCCGCCTGCTTCCCGTTGAAGTCGTCCGCGTAGTAAGATGCGATCCCTTCGATGGTGAGCAGGGAAGCGCTGGAACTCGTTCCGGCGGGCGGGTCCTCGCGTGCTTTGACCGGCACCGTCTTTCGTGCGCCCTTATCACTCTCCTTCTCGGCAAACCGGGGTGCGCTGGAACAACCGAAGAGGAGAAATACCCCCACGAGCGCACAGCCGCTCGTACGGCTACAGATAATCATGCATCTGTTTCCGTCGAATATAATCGACGATTTCCTTGACGTCCTGCGAGCGCCCTTTTTTGCATATGAGGATGGCATCGTCCGTGGCGACGATGATCAGGTCTTCGACGCCGATTGTGGCGACCAGACGTCGGCCGGCCTCAATGTAGTTGCGTTTCGAATCCTTGACGATTGCCGTCCCGCGAATGGAATTCCCCTCGGCATCCGTCGGCGCGAGCCGCACGACTTCATCCCAGGAACCGACATCGCTCCAGCCGAAGTCCCCTTTCACCACGTACACCGTGCGCGCCTTTTCCATCACTCCATAATCGATGGAGATACTGCGGATGACGCCGTAAATTCTTTCGAGCGAAGTCGAGAGGTTTGAGCTTGTGACGTCGGAAGGAATTGTCTGCAGTTGCTGGTAGAGTTCGGGAAGGTGCGCTTCGATTTCATTCAGGATCGTGGAGACCTTCCAGACGAACATTCCGCTGTTCCACAGAAAATCGCCGCTCTTCAAAAACGTCACGGCCGTCTCCAGGTTCGGTTTTTCAGCGAATGTCCTCACGCGGTACACTCCATCTGCGGCATAGGCGTTTCCCGACTGCGGGTCTTCATACTGGATATAGCCAAAGCCCGTTTCGGGGCTCGACGGCTTGATTCCGATTGTCAGCAGGGAGTTCGATTCGTCGGCAATGCGCACCGCCAGTTGAAGAACCCGCAGGTATTCCGCGCGATCCCGGACTAGATGGTCGGCGGGCAGTACGACCATGACGGCGTTCGGGTTGATCCGCTGAATCCACTTCGCGGCCAGCCCGATGCAAGGCGCGGTGTTTCTTCCAAACGGTTCGGTGAGGATATTTTCGACCGGCAGTTCGGGAAGCTGGGTCTTGACAACCTCAGACTGGAGGGCGTTCGTAACGACCAGGCAGCGTTTTGGAGGAACAAGGGGGGCAATCCGGGCGAGCGTGTTTTGGATCATGGTGCCTTCCCCGACGATCTCGAGGAACTGCTTGGGGGAGCGTTCCTTGCTCCGGGGCCAAAACCGCGTCCCGGTCCCGCCTGCCATGATTACCGCAAAAACTTCGGGCATCCGGTATCACTCAAACATGGTCTTGAAATCGCGCAGAATCTCCACCGCGGGGTCGAGCAGGCCTCCGCGATCGCCCGGAGCCGCGCCGGCCCACTGGGCGAAGGGGCTTTGAATGTTGGTGACAATATTCATCACGCGGACATCGTCGAGGAACTGATTGCCAAAGATGTACTGGAGAAAGTCCGTGAGATATTGACAATAGTGGCGATACTCTTGCGGGAAATTTTCCGCACCGGCCACGACGGCGGTCTCCGCAACAATTTGTTGCAGGAGCGAGACCCGGTCGTCGGAGCCGCTTTGGATGGATTCCGAAAATTTTTCAAGCAAGGACGAAAATGATTTGATATGCTCCTCGACTTCGGGAGCAGACCCGGCGGACACGGGGCTCGGGGGGGCTTCTCCAGATTCTGCCGGCTGCCCGGGAGATGCGTCCACTGCAGGTTGGTCGACGGCCTCGGTCGGTTGCTCGGCGGGACCTGAGGGGGCAAACGAGTCGATTGCAGGCGGCTCGGCGGGAGCCGCAGCCGCTTCCAGCGCGCGGCGAAGAAGCGCCTCTTCGTCGGCACTCGGCTCAATCTTCGATTGGTCGCGTTCCACCTCCTTCGCAATCCAGAGAAGTCCCAGCGCGAATCTCGAGCAGTTTTTCACCCTGTAGAGTCTTTGAAGTTCCGCCTCCACGTTTTTGGTCGACCCGATTCTGGTCCGAACAGTACCGACAAGGTTTCGTAATTCGTCCGTGAGGGACGTCTCCCCGGAGATCCTGTCAAGCAATGATGCGAGATATTCTTGCTGGCTGGCCATCAGTTTATGTAGACGCGCGGGACGCGTGAAGAGATCGCGCAACAGACTTCGTACGGGACGGTTCCAAGGCGCTTTGCCCAATCCCAAGCCGTGATCAACTCCTTCCCCTGCTTTCCGATCAGCACCGCCTCGTCTCCCGCGCCGACCGTCGAATCTCCACACGCCGCCATGCATTGGTCCATGCAGATTGTCCCGACGACAGGATATCGTCCCCCGCCGATCAGCACTTCCGCCTTGCCGGTCAGCATCCTGGAAAATCCGTCGGCATAACCCAGCGGCAGAGTCGCAATCGTGGTCCCCCTCCGGGCAATGAATCGTCTTCCGTAGCTCACGCTTTCGCCCGCCTCGATGCGTTTGACGAATGCGATGGCAGTCTTCAGCGACATGGCAGGTTTCAAACTGATCCGTCGCGGGGACGTTGGGGAAGGGGAATATCCGTAGAGCATCAAACCCGGACGAACCATCGAGTAATGGGATTGGGGATAATTCAGGATCGCCGCGCTGTTCGCGCAATGGACGATGGGCACGTCCAAGCCGAGCCGCAGGGCGGTCGAGAGCGCGCCATCAAACTCCTCCAACTGCATGCGTGTAAACGAATCGCCGCGGACTTCCGCCGTGGCAAAATGAGTGAACATGCCGCGAACGTCGAGATGCCGGGACCGCTGCAGGGTTCGAATGAGGGAAGGGAGGGATTCCCGCCGTACGCCGATGCGATTCATCCCGGTTTCGACTTTCACGTGAACCGCGACTCTTCGCGAGCGGAGTCCGGCAGCGTGATCCAGGAGACGTACATCCCGGGCGGAGGCGACCGTTGCTTCCAACCGGTGCTCTGCGTACAATCGTGCCTGGGACGGGAAAGGCAGGGTAAAGACGTGGATTGGTTTCCGAATGCCGGCGCGACGGAGCGTCGCCCCCTCTTCCGGGAACGCAACGCCGAAATAGTCCACCCGGCGGCGCTCCAAGTATCTTGCAACTTCGGTCATGCCGTGGCCGTACGCGTTTGCTTTCACGACTGCCATGACGAGGACGCCTTCCCCAACTTCCTTCCTCACTCTTTCCAGATTGAACGCGATGGCGTTCAGGTCAATCTCGGCGACAGTGGGGCGGGTGCTCGGTATCACATTAAATCCGGTGCGCGATCCCTGGTAACGAAAGTGAAGATGAGCTCATGTAGCGTTCGAACCGCCGAATTTCAACGCATTCTCCCGTGCCGTCCGGGGAACAAACGGGGCAAGGAATCACCGGGCTCGGCCGGCGACCTTGAGTCGGTTGAGGGCTCGTTGAAGAGCCGCGCGCGCCAGTTCCCTTTCCGCCTCGCCTGGTCGTCCGGCGAGTCGCTCCTTCTCCCGGTCGGCCGCCATCTGGGCCCTTGCCACATCGATTTCATCCGCACGCTCGGCCGTCTCCGCAACCATGACCACCTTATTGCCGAGAACCTCGACGAATCCCCCCGAAGTGGAAAAGCGTGTATTCCGGCCATCGACCCCGCTGAGTTTCACCTCGCCTACCGTGAGCGATGCAAGAAGTGGGGCGTGGTTTGCGAGTACCTGGAAGGCGCCCATGGACCCGGGGGCGCTGAACGACTGAACGTCGGCGTCGAACAGCATTCCCTGAGGGGTGACAATTTCAAGATGAAAAGTTTTTGCCGCCATTTCACGAAGATTGGAGCTTCTTGGCCTGTTCGAACGCTTCTTCGATGGTGCCAACATAGAGGAATGCATTCTCGGGCAACGAGTCACATTCGCCGTCGAGAATCATCTTGAATCCGCGTATCGTGTCCTCAAGCTTCACGTATTTGCCGGAGGTTCCCGTAAACTGCTCGGCGACAAAAAATGGCTGGGAGAGGAACTTCTCGATTCTCCTCGCCCTCGAGACCGTCTGTTTATCTTCATCGGACAGTTCATCCATTCCCAGGATGTTGATGATGTCCTGCAGGTCCTTGTAGGTCTGCAACGTCTCTTTGACCTTCTGCGCCACGTTATAGTGCAGCTCCCCAACGACTCCGACTTCGAGAATGCGCGAGGTGGAGTCAAGAGGGTCGACTGCCGGATAGATTCCGCGTTCCGTTATCTGCCTGCTCAACACGGTCGTCGCATCGAGATGTGAGAACGTGGTCGCTGGCGCCGGGTCGGTCAGGTCGTCGGCCGGGACGTAGATCGCCTGTACGGATGTGACCGATCCCTTCTTCGTCGACGTGATCCGCTCCTGGAGTTCACCCATCTCCGTCCCGAGCGTCGGCTGGTACCCGACTGCCGAGGGCATCCTTCCCAGGAGAGCCGACACCTCCGAGCCCGCCTGCACAAACCGGAAGATGTTATCGATGAAAAGAAGAACATCCTTCCCCTCTTCATCCCGAAAATACTCCGCCATGGTGAGGGCCGTCAGACCCACCCGCTGCCGCGCCCCTGGCGGTTCGTTCATCTGTCCAAAAACGAGCGCCGTCTTTCCCAGAACTCCCGACTCCTTCATCTCCAGCCAGAGGTCGTTCCCTTCACGGGTTCGTTCACCGACTCCGCCAAAAACCGAATAACCGCCGTGATGCACCGCGATATTGTGTATCAACTCCTGGATGATAACCGTTTTGCCGACGCCCGCGCCGCCGAACAGCCCGGTCTTGCCCCCCTTTGTGTAGGGTTCGAGCAGGTCGATCACCTTGATTCCCGTTTCAAACAGTTCCTTTTTGGTCGTCAGCTCGTCGAATCTGGGAGCCGGTCGATGAATGGGGTATTCCTTCGTCGTATCGAACGGCGCGAGGCCGTCGATGCCGTGGCCCGTGACGTTGATCAGTCGTCCCAGCACCTGCGGGCCAACCGGAACCATGATCGGACCGCCCGTGTCAATCGCCTTCATGCCCCGCGTCAACCCGTCCGTCGAATCCATTGCAACGGTGCGAACCCGGTCCTCTCCGAGTTGCTGTTGCACTTCGACGACCAACTCTTCCTTGACGCCCTCCGTGTTGGTCCGCGCAATATTGACAGCGTTCAGAATGGCGGGAAGCTTTCCCGCCGAAAACTCTATGTCGACAACAGGACCGATGACCTGGACGATGGTGCCTTCGTTCATGCCCTCCCTTTCACTGAAGGTGATTTCCTGGAGAAGAACAATTTTCCAAAATGCGGTTCATGATACAGATTTTTTGAGTGCCTTCCAATCATTTTCTGGACAGGAATGAGACAATCTTTTCTCCATGGAGGCGTCCGTTTTCGATAAAGATCTTATTGTTGAATCGACCGGCCGCGAGGGAACCTGCCACGAACAAGCCCGGGATGTTGGACTGCATGGTCGACGGATCATGCACAGGGGCGAGAGATTCCCGGTCGATCTTGACGCCGACCGATTGCAGAATTTCCGTCCGGGGCGTGTAGCCTATCAAAATGAAAAGATATTGGTTTGCTATTTCTCCCCGATGTTCGCCGTCAAGCAGAACCGTATCCTTGCGAATCTCCTTGACGGTCGAATTGAAATATCCTTTGATCTCGCCCGATTTCAGCCGATTTTCTATATCCGGGACGAGCCAGTATTTGACGCCGTCGCTCAGACGAGGGCCTCGATGAATGATGGAGACATGAGCGCCGTTCCTGTATAGTTCAAGCGCTGCGTCAACGACAGAATTCTTTCCCCCGACAAGGGCTACTTCCCGGTCGAAATACCGGTATGGTTCTGTGTAGTAGCGACTTACTTTTGGAAGGCCGACGCCGGGAACGTCGTACGGATTCGGGTCGTCGAAATAACCGGTTGCGACGATGAGATTCGAAGCTTCAAAGGAGCCAGCCGAAGAAGCCACTCGGAACTTTCCATCTCCACGCTCTATTCCTTGAACATTCGCGTCGTAGATGATTGAAACTTTCGATTCTTTCGCCACCCGCGAATAGTATCGCACTGCCTCTTCGCGCGTCGGACGAAACGCCGATGAGACGAAGGGATATCCGCCGATTTCAAGCAGCTCCGGAGTTGAGAAGAACGTCATGTTCGTAGGAAAACGGCGGATGGCATCGACCACTCCTCCCTGTTCGATGATGCGTGCCGGGATGCCGGCCCGCTTCGCTGCGAGTGCACACGCCAGGCCCGACGGCCCAGCCCCAATGATCAAAACGTCAGTCATAGGCCGGTTCTAACCAAAAAAAATTCCGCCGGAGCGGATGATAAATCTGTCTGATGGGATTGGCGAAAATGACCGATCTTCAGTCCAGGGCGTTATTTTGTTCCTGCACTGAATCTGGTACGGCTTGGAGTCGCGATTTCTGTTTCATAAGGAAAATCAAGAGCTGGCGATCGGATTTGAACCGATGACCTGCGGTTTACGAAACCGCTGCTCTACCGCTGAGCTACGCCAGCAATCGAGAAATCTCTTGAAACCCCAAGTTACCGGTTTTTACTCAATGCCATCTTAAAATTTGAACTGGATATCAATATATGGAAAATCGACCTGGTGAACAAATGGGATTGAACCGGCTCGTATTGGGCTCCACGCAGCCGTCGTGCGCTTCAATTAACTTGACAAAGTGATTCGCGGTTTCTACCATGATTCATCAGCGCCATTCAGGAAGAACCTGCTACTGGTGATTCGCTCGTGAATATCCAGTTTACATCGGCCGCATTTCTCGTCGTCATTGGAATCTCTCCTTCATCGCCCGCGAACAAGTTCGCGCATTCGGCGCCTGCCGATACGAGTATCATCCGGAACGGCGCACGGCATGTGCATGAGATTGCGCTGACGTTCGATGCCTGCTCACCCGGCAGGCATCCCGGATTCGACCGGCGGGTGATCAGCGTTCTTGAAAGCACGCAGACGCCCGCGACGCTCTTCCTCGGGGGCCTCTGGATGATCCGCTATCCATCCGTCACGCGGCGTCTGGCTGCTTCGCCCCTTTTCGAAATCGGGAACCACACGTATTCTCACCCACATCTGTCCCGGATTTCCGCTGCATCCCTCTTACACCAAATCGGTTCGGTCGATTCGATCTTTCACTCTCTGACAGGCAGGACCATGGGGTATTTCCGGCCGCCGTACGGCGAGTTGACCGACAGCGTCGTGAACGCCGCCGCTTCATTCGGATTGACGACGGTTCTGTATGACCTTCCCTCGGGTGATCCGGACACGACCTTCACGGCTGAGCGACTCGTCTCGTGGGTGTCGCGAAAGGCCCGGAACGGATCCATAATCGTCATGCATATGAACGGACGCGGATGGCACACGGCGGAGGCACTCCCCACAATCATCGCGAACCTTCGGGCCCGCGGATTCAGATTTGTCACGGTCGGAAGGTTACAGCGGGAATGACTTACGCAGAAGGGACGCGCTTGATGATCAGCAGGGTCGTGTCGTCGCGCAACTCCGCTCCGGCCCGGAATTCCTGAAGCCCGGCAACGATGCGATCTCGAACCCGCTCGGGCGTTTCTGTCGCGAACGCGCGTGCAAGCGCATCGAAGCGTTTCGCCCCGAATTCCTCGAGGTTCCGATTCGCGGTCTCGATGACTCCATCAGTGTAGAGCAACAGGACATCTCCTTCCCCGAGCCGCAGCGATTCCGCCTCGACGGTTTTCGCGTATTCGTCCTCAAAGAGCGCCCCTCCGCCGTTCATCCCGCCTGTCACCATCCCGATTGCCACCCCTCTCGGCTGGATCCACACCGAATCGTGCGTCGCACAGCGAACCCACAACGCGGGGGGATGTCCTGCGCGGCACACCCGCGCCGTTCCATCCGGCTGGACCTGAACCAGGAGGATGGTGAGAAAATAATTTCGTTTCATCTGCCCGTGAAGATGTTCGTTGAGGCGGACCAGAAGCTGCTTCGGGTCGCACGTGTCGCGTGCGAAGAGGCGGAGGGCCGTTTGAACCTTGACCATATACAACGCCGCGGAGATCCCCTTCCCCGATACGTCCGCAATGACGACGAGCGAACTGCCGTCGGTGAGGCGAATGCAGTCGTAGTAGTCGCCCCCGACATTCCGTGCCGCTTCGCTGTATGCCGCGACGGCGAACGGGCCGTCGATCTGAAGTTCCCGGGGGACAAGGTTGACTTGAATGTCTCTCGCGACCTCGAGTTCATCCCGGGTAACGAGCTTGTCGGACATTTCGAGCGCAAGGAGGAGGTTCAGGATGATGAAGATTTGAACGTTGAACTGACCCGACGGGCTCATAACGAACAGGCCGAAGGCGATGGCATAGAGGAGCCGGCGGGCCGGGGTGAGACGCTGAAGGAACGCCACGAAGAGGTACCAGCAGAACGTCAGGCCGCGCATGAGGGAATTCTTCTCCCCTTCCACCGATTGCATATTGCGAACGTAGAAATCGTACATGCCGCGCAGCTCATCGCTGAACAGCCGCTCGATATCCTCTTTTGTAAGGTCGGCGGTAAAAAGGAGATACAGGCCGCGAAAGAACTGTTTTATTTTTTTCATGCTCGACGTGCGGAACCGCCTGATTCACTCTTCATCCCCGGACGTGCAGCATTCTTCGGTCTATGAAGATCTGACCCGGAGGGCGAACTGTCACGATGGGGATATTTACTCAATGGAGAATTATACGGACTGAACACAAGTAAGTTCAGTCAGCCCGGCCTCCCGCCCTGCCGGAGCTCACGGCGCGTGTTCTCCGTGACGGTCAAACGGCCATTCTTTAAGCGACGACGACCGCACAAGGAAGACGATGCTTCCCGTGGCGATGACGGCGAGCCCTCCCAGCACAAACGTCGTCCCGGTCGACAAGAGCACGCCGGCCCAGACCAGAATTGCCGCGAAAACGGGGAGAGGATACAGGAGCATCCTGAACGGAAAGCGGCGGGCGGGCCATCGACGATGCAGAGCCAGAAGTCCGGCGGCCTGGCCCATGAATTGCACAACGATGCGCGTCGCCAGGATCGCGTTGATGACATCGGACAACTTGAAGAGCAGGCTGAATACGAATGCAGCGCCTCCCATCGCAAGGAGTGAGATATGAGGAAATTGTCTGGTGGGATGAACGCGGCCAAATGGGGAGAAGAAATTTCCGTCCATTGCGGCGGCGTAGGGTATCCGCGAATATCCAAGAAGCGCTGAATAGAGAGAGGCGAATGCGATCCACAGGACAAGGAGCGTTGCCACGGAGGCGGCGCTCGTTCCATGAATCCGCTCGACAAATTGGCTGACGACGAACCGAGATCCCGCGATTTCCTGGGACGGAAGGACGCCGAGAAAACTGAGCTGAAGCGCGAGATACAGGATGGTGATGCCTGTGATCGAGAGAAAAATGCTCCTCGGGATGACACGCTCCGGATCTCGAATCTCCCCTCCCAGATGACACACATTATAATACCCGAGGAACGTGTAAACCGTTTGAACCGTCGCTTGCCCGAACGCGAGTGAAAGGATGACCGAACCGGTCGAAGCGGCGGGAGAAGAATGGAACGCCAGCGCGGAATCAAAGTGCGATAGCCCGCCCCCGATGAGCCAGATGAGCGTCGATATCACCCCTGCCCAGAGGAACATGGATACCTTGCCGATCGTGGTAATCCGGCGGTAGAGAAGCACGACGAGAAAACAGACGAGCGCGCCGGAGACCGATTTTTGAACGATAGGGTCGAGCGGGATGAGGTATGTCAGGTACTGGGCGAAGCCGATGGCGCCCGACGCAATGACGAGCGGGGCCTGAAACATCGTTTGCCAGATGAAAAGGAAGGACATGAACCTTCCCCACTTCTGCGACCCGTACGATTCCCTCAGAAAGACGTACGTCCCCCCCGCCTCGGGCATCGCAGCTCCGAGTTCGGCCCAGACGCATCCGTCGACGAGGGCGATAAAAGCCCCGGCGACCCACGCCAGCGGAGAGAGCGATCCGCCAATCGCTTTTACGACGAGTGGGAGGACAATGAACGGACCAATCCCCACCATATCGATCATGTTGAGGGCAGTCGCTTCCTTGAGCCCCAGTCCCCGATGGAGCGAGGAAGGCGGGGTGACGGAGTTCGTCTTCATGAGGCCGCTTCAGACCAGCGCTCTGCTTATGGTTTTTCCTTGCGCTTGAATTCACCCACTCCATCCCACTGAAAAGCAATGACCTTTCCGTCGGAATCGAACGTGAACGTGATGTAGTCTTTCCCGAGCGTCCGGTCGCGCCAAATAACCTGGTAAGTGTCGAAATGCCAGTGGATCATCTCTCCCACATAAGCCGGATAGAAACCAAGCACGAGGCCGCCGCCTTCCTGCGAGATTGTCGCGGGTCCGTAGAGTTCGTGATCGTAGGTTCCGACGATTTTCTCGGGCCCGGCCGACGGTTTTGTCCCGGGTACCCGGGAGTCCAGCTTCCTTTTCTCCGCCGCCTTCTCTCGCTCGTCCTGCTGGTTCTGCTGCGTCAGCAGTATCGTGCTCCAATCCCGTTCGGGAGCGCCGAGGTAGTAGTCGAGAATGCGATACGCGATCGCGGTATGCAACCCCGTGCGGGAGGAGTTCATGAGAATGACGAATCCCAGCTTTTCCTCCGGGACCAGCACGACCCGGGCTCGCATGCCGTCGAGGGCACCGTCATGCTGAATCAGTTTACGCCCGAGATAATCGCGCAATGTCCAGCCGAATCCGTACGCGGCAAAATGCATCGAAGGCCACAAAGCATTCGTTACGGAGTCGAGCGGAATGATCGTCTGCGGGGTTTGCATTTCCTTTATCACTCCTGCGCTCAGGATCTTCCGTCCCTCAAACATCCCTCCCCCCAGGTTGAGCTCAATCCATCGCGCGTAATCCTCGACGTTTGAATTCACGGTACCCGCTCCCCCGATGTTGTCAAAATTCGGCCACCTGATCGGCTGCATTGTTCCGTCCACCTCGTCATGCGGCGTTGCGACATCGTCAAATGCCGCCAGCTTGCTCGTTGAAGTCGAGGTCGAATTCATTCCCAACGGCGCAAAGAGCCGTTCCGCGATGAACGCATCCCAGCTTTCTCCACTCACACTCTCCACCAATTCACCGGCGGCGAGATACATGACGTTTTGGTACCCATAGTGACTCCGAAAGCTCCAGGCGGGCCTCAGAAATTTAATCCGCCGCAGCACCTCGCTCCTGTCGTAGGGTGAGAGGTACCACAGCAAGTCGCCGCGGTCCAACCCCGAACGGTGGGTCAGCAAGTCGCGAATGGTCATCTGCTGCATCGCATAGGGGTCGAAGAGTTGGAAACCGGGAAGACGGTCGATGACGCGGTCGTCCCACGAGATTTTGCCCTCGTCCACGAGCATGCCGAGACACGCCGCTGTCATGGCCTTCGTCGTCGACGCGCAGGCAAAAATGGTCTTTGTGGTGACCGGCGCCGATTGACCCATTTTGCGGACTCCGAACCCTTTCGAATAGACAACGGTCGAATCGCGTACGATGGCGATCGCAAGGCCGGGGGTCTCCCAGTCATGCATGGCGCGAACGACGTACTGTTCCAATCCCGGGACCGGCGCCTGCTGTGCTCCCAGCGTCGGAGCAAGAACGGCGACGACCATCATCGTGCCGATAAAACGATGCGAATTCATCCGTGGGATCCCTTCCGTCTGTCGAGGTCGCTGGATTCTAGCGAATCATGATCTCTCTGATCGATCGTCTTCGAAGGAAGATAATACAGCCCACCGACGGAATCAGCCAGACGATCAAACCGAAGATGGTCGCGGCCGGTCCGAGGGAAAGTTGAAGCGAATAGCCGCCGGCGCCGACGCCGCGCATCATCGCCGCCATGCTGGTTTGCAGTTGCTCCATGATCAGGTAGCCAAGAATCGATTCGACCATTCCGTCCACGAGCCCAAACCACGCTGCGATCTCCAGGAGAAGTCGTCCCGATCTCCGGAGCTGGAGAAACATGATCGAAGCGACAAGCACAAAAGAGAAATAAATGACGTTGAAGGCCGACGCATAGCGGGAATACGCATAGAGATCGAGCAGTGATTGAAATTCGCGCGGGATCATCCGTGCGAGAAGATTCATGTCGAGGCCCATTCCCTCTAATGCACGCTCAGAGAGAACATTGAAAAGCTCGCTCAGCACCATGATCACGGCAATCAAGCTCGTGGAGAGGCCGAAGAGCCAGACCGAGGCGGGCCGACGGGGCGGCGGCGGAAGCGTCATCGCGCCCCGACTTGTAAGGAATCGCGGATGGCGGATGCGAAACACCACAGGACGTCGATCGGCCTTCCTTCCCACAGTCCCGTTTTGCTGCCGGTTTCGATGCTGTCGATCCTCCGGTCGTACGTTGTCGAGAGTGCAACGAACGTCTGGCCCCCAAGAAGATCGATGCCTGCGGACGCCGCGATTCCGACGCCAATGCCCACCAGAATAGCCGGGTTTTGCTTCGCCACGGCTTTCAATTGGTCCACTGCATCTTTCTCGGGGGTGCCTATCACATTCGTACCGATTTCTTCCTGCGGGGAACCGGAATCGTGCCGGGCGAGGGAATCCGGATAACTGTTTGGCTCAAGGCGCAGAGCGCGACGAACCGCATGGAAGCGTCGCGTAATGTCCTCGACCGAGCGACGGACCGTTTCGCCGGTATCAATCACCGCGAGGTTCCGATAGAGTTGCGCCAGCCGGTCGGATTGTCCATCGGCATAACGAAAATAGATTCGCGCGTATCCGCCGGCACGGTATGCCTGGTCGATGACGGCAATTGCCGAGTCGTTGAGAACGGAATCCTTCAATCCGACGACCTGAAACTCTCTTCCATCCTTCATTGTCCAGTCATGCCCCGTTCGGAGCCGGATTTGAAGTTGTCTCCAATGAAGGAGCCGCATCATTACGTGCTTGTGATTCAACAACCCATCGTATGTCACGAAGCTGGCGAGACCGAGAAACAAGAGAAGGGCCGCGCTCCGGAGCAGGCTCGTAAGACGGCCGGGGGGCTTCTCGTAACCCGGGTCTTCGCGCGCTGAATCGCCCTTCGACACCGTGTCCTCGTCTACTTGTGAATCCCGGGCTCTGTCATTGCCCGGAGGTTGAAGACGGTATCAAGTTGCTTTTCATTCAGCAGGCCTTTTTCGAGTACGAGCTGCCGGATCGGCTTCCCGGACTTTATGTACTCCTTGGCGATTTCCGCGCCGGCAAGATATCCGATGTGCGGGTTCAGGACGGTCACCACGCTCGTACTTCCTTCCGCGTACGCCTGGCAACGGTCGGCGTTCGCGGTCAGCCCGTTGACACAAAACCGGACGAAGACGTCGACGGCGTTCCGGAGAATTTCCAGTTCATGGAGAAGGTTGAATGCGACGACCGGCATCATGACGTTCAACTCCAACTGCCCCGCCTGAGCAGACATCAGCACGGTGGTATCGCACCCGATGACCTGGAAGCATACCTGGTTGAGCATCTCTGCCATCGACGGGTTGACTTTCCCCGGCATGATCGAGGAGCCGGGTTGCACGGCGGGAAGGTTCAGCTCCGCCAGGCCCGTCTTCGGGCCGGAACCCAGAAGGCGGATATCGTTGCAAATTCTGGATAGGTCGTGGGCGAAATTCCGGATCGCGCCCGAGAGTTCGAGCATAGGCCTCAGACTCTGCATCGCCTCAAAATAGTCGCCGGCCTGGCGAAACGGAATTCCTGTCTGTTTCGAAAGTTCTTCCACCATGCGGGGCCGGAATTCGGGATGGGCGTTGAGCCCGGTGCCGACCGCCGTCCCGCCGATTCCCAGTTCGTATGAAGCGTCGACGGCGTGTTCGATCGCAGCGGCATGTTTCCGCACATTGAATGCGTACGCACCGAGCTCCTGCCCCAGCCGAAGCGGGACGGCATCCATGAGATGGGTCCGGCCCGACTTCACGATTGCGTCGAACTCCTTCGCCTTCCGCGCCAATGCGTCTCCCAGCGTTCTGACCACGGGGAAAAGTTTCCTCGTCTCCATCGCAGCTCCGATCCGGATGGCTGTCGGGCAGACATCGTTCGTCGACTGCGCCATGTTGACATGGTCGTTCGGGCTGACGAGCTTGTAGTCCCCCTTTTTCCCTCCGAGAAACTCGATCGCCCGATTCGCCAGGACCTCGTTGCAGTTCATGTTGTGCGAAGTGCCGGCTCCGGCCTGGTAGACGTCGACCACGAACCATTCCCGCATTTTCCCGCCCAGGATTTCATCGGCCGCGCGCACGATGGCGTCGGCTTTTGCGGCGTCAAGCAACCCCAGCTCCTTGTTGACGATGGCCGCGGCCTTCTTGATGTGGATCGTCGCGTCGACGTAGGCCGGTTTTGGCCGAAGACCGCTGATGGGAAAATTCTCCATGGCACGGTCGGTCTGAACTCCGTAGTAGGCACCTGCCGGAATGGCGCGGTCGCCGAGAGAATCTTTTTCTATTCTGGTTTCCATGGTCGATTCCTTTTTCAATGATTATTGTCTGCGGTTCGACGCGGAGGCGTTCATCTTCGCGCGACCCAAACTCCGAGAACTGTGAACGCCGCTCCGAGCGCCTGAATCGCGTACACTTCTTCGTGAAGCATGAAGTAGGATGCGATAAAAGCGACGACCGGAACGAGATTATTGTAGACGGCGGTACGCCGCGGCCCGATGACCTTGACCCCTCTCGACCACCAGACATTCGCCAGGGCGATCGAAGCGCCGCCAGAAACGACCGGAACGAAATACGCCTTGAGTGGAATGGTACGCCAGGCAAGAGCCGTCGTCGAAGGCACGGCGAGCAGCGATAGCGCGACGGCGCCGATGCCGATGGAGATGAGCGAGAGCTGTGTGGATGAGTAGCGCACGAGCAGCGGCTTTTGGAGGGTGGTGTTCAGCGCCCAGAGAATCGCGGCGGACAGGGATAGGAGGTCTCCGAAGAGCGCGTTGCTGCCAAACTCCAGCTTCATTCCGCTTCCGACGATCATCAGGATGATCCCTGTCATGGAAACGACCATGCCGACAATCGCCTGAGTCGGCACCCGCTCCTTCTGCATTCTCGCGTTC
>DATJYV010000126.1:0-36869 GCA_035499415.1 Bacteroidota bacterium | reverse complement strand
GTCACGCGTAAGTGCCGTTGCTTCGCAAATGATGCGCGCCCGTTCCGTCGCGTCGGGCCCCAGCCGGGCGATTTTCGGGTCCGCCGACGTAAGGATGATCGTTTGAGGCCGCTGTTTGTCCTCTTTCCCGGTCAAGTAACGATCGAAAGAATACAACGCGAGCACGGCTCCTTCAGCCACGGCGACGATCGAGTCCGTCGGCGACTGCCTGGAATCGGGAATGCAGAGCGCCAATGAAGCCAGCTTCAGGTCCGCGGCTTTTTTCGCTCCCAGCGCTGCGGCTCGACGGAGTCTTTCGAGCGTGACTTTCTCACTCTCGCCGAGTCCGACCAAAAGGAGGCGCTTGCACTGAAAATCCGCGGGTCCGTAGACGACCGCCAACTGGTCTTCCTTGCCGACAAAGTCCCCCGAGTCGAAGACAGTCCCGGCGGGGGAACCCGCGAGGTCCCGTATCGCGCGCGATTCGCGTTCAAATATTTTCTTGTCCTGGCGCAGGAAAAAAACGAGAGCATCGGTCTTGATTTTTTGGACGGATGTTTTGTCGAACGAAAGTTTCATGAAGGTACCTTGTCGATGTATGCTGACGACCGCGAAATGACTTTTGCAATGACGTCGTCGAGCTTCCCGTTCCGAACGAGTGCTCCGGCGGCGTTTCGATGTCCGTTTCCACCAAACTCCCTGGCGAGCCCGTTGATCGCCACCTCACCCCGCGACCGGAGGCTGATCTTGATGGCGTCACCCAGCTCCGTGAACATCAGTCCGATCTGGACGCCCTTCATGGTCAATGTGTATGGAATAAATGCGTCCGTGTCCATTTCCGTCGTTCCCGTGTTCTGGAACATTTGACGCGTGACGACGAACGATGCGACTCTTCCGTCATGCGAAAGCTTAAGGGTACTCAGGACATTGCCCAGGAGTCGGAGACGATTCGGCGTCCCCTCGTCGAAGACGGACGTGTAAATGTCCGAGGGGTCGGCCCCGGCATCGATCAGGCGGGCGACGATCCGATGAACCTCCGCGTCGGTCTTGGAAAATCGGAATGAACCCGTGTCCGTCATGATTGCTGCGTACAGCCCTTTCGCGACCTCGGGAGTGATCGATCGGTCGTCGATGAAGGTGAGCATCCTGTAGACGATTTCGCCGGCGGCGGACGAGGCCTCGTCCAGGAGATACAGGTCCGCGAACGGATCCGGCTCCGGATGGTGGTCAATGCAGATTTTCGTCGCCCTGCTTTTCAGCACGTCATCCTTCATGCTCCCAAGCCGGTCCGGATGATTTGCGTCGAGGATGAAGATCACTCCGGCCGAATCGATCAAGGGGAGATGCGTTTTCCGGTCGTACTCGAGGAACCGGCCTGACGGGTCGAGAAAGGAGTAGTTCGGCGGAATCTTGCTATGATTGACGACCAGGGCTTCCTTTCCGCGGGCCGTCAGAAATGCGCGCAATGCGCATTCACATCCCAGCCCGTCTCCGTCCGGGTTGATATGGGTCGTAATTACGAAGGAACGGTGCTGCGCGACGATGGACTTGACGGATTCAAACTCCCGGGAAAAATTCGCGCGCATGTCGAAGGGGGTCGGTTGCGGTCAACGCGGTGACGGAGATGAACAAAAAAGGTGTGGTCTCAGGAATCGAGACCACACCGAAGTCCATGCGGATGCGCGCATTATTCGATGGCCCACGTCTCTCCGGAATTCAGGAGCTTGGACATATCTCCTTCACCCCGCTTCTCCTTCGCGGTCTGGATTTGTTTCGTCATCCCTTCCTCGTACGTGGGTCGTTCGATGGAAAGGAAAATGCCGACGGGGCGCGGGAGGTGGGACATATAGGTCATGTCGGCAAGAATAAACGAGAGCGTTGTGTCCTTTTCGTTATGCACCAGAAGGTCGCTCGTCGAGTATTTCCCGTCCTTGAGCGAGACGACTTCCGGGGTGAAGCCGTTCAGCCGAATTCCCTTGTCGTGCTCCTTGCCAAACACGAGCGGTTTTCCATGTTCAATGAATACGACGTTGTCGTCCTTCGTTTCCTTCTCCGTAAACGGAAAGAACGCGCCGTCGTTGAAGACGTTGCAGTTCTGATAGATTTCCACGAACGAAGTGCCATGATGCTCCGCGGCGCGCCTGAGCGTTGCCTGGAGGTGACGCGGGTCGCGGTCGAGCGTTCGGGCGACAAACGTGGCACTTGCGCCGAGCGCGAGAGCTGCCGGGTTGAACGGGTAGTCGAGCGAGCCGTAGGGAGTGGATTTGGTGATCTTTCCAAGCTCCGACGTTGGAGAATATTGCCCCTTTGTCAAACCGTAGATCTGGTTGTTGAACAGAAGGACTTTGATGTCGAGGTTCCTGCGCAGAAGATGGATCAGATGGTTCCCGCCGATGCTCATACCGTCGCCGTCGCCGGTCGCGACCCACACCGAGAGGTCCGGGCGGGCCATTTTGACTCCCGAGGCGATCGCCGTCGCGCGGCCATGGATGCTGTGGAATCCGTAGGTATCCATGTAGTAGGGGAATCGGCTCGAACATCCGATACCGGAGATGAAAACGATCTTGTGCCGCGGGATGCCGATGTCCGGCATGATCCTCTGCGTCTGGGCAAGGATGGAGTAGTCGCCGCAACCGGGGCACCATCGCACGTCCTGGTCGCTCTGGAAATCCTTTGCCGTGTATTTTTCGACCGGCAGCGTTTCCGTTTTCTCGAGGAGTTCGTCGACGAGAGTGCTCATATGTTTCCTTTCAGGATTTCGGAAATCTTCTTTTCGATCTCGCCCGACTTGAACGGAAGTCCCTGGACCTTGTTCAGACCGACCGCGGGGACGAGATACTTTGCCCGGAGAACTTTCAGCAACTGGCCGAGGTTCATTTCCGGTACCAGAATGTGTTTAAAACCGTAAAGCACTTCGCCGAGATTTTTCGGGAACGGATTCAAATGCCGGAGATGGAGTTGCGAGACCGGAAGTCCTTCCGCGCGTTGGTGCATAACGGCTGTTTTGATCGCGCCGTACGTGCTTCCCCACCCGACGACGAGCAACTCACCCTTGGCATCTCCATCGGGCCGGGCCATGGGAATATCGTCGGCGATTCTCTCGATCTTCTCGGTCCGCAGGCGCACCATGAATTCGTGGTTCTGGGGCTCGTAGTTTACGTTCCCGGTAATGTGCTGTTTCTCGAGCCCTCCGATCCGGTGCTCGAGGCCCGGTGTCCCGGGGATGGCCCAGGGTCGGGAGAGCGTCTTCTCGTCGCGCAGATACGGATGGAATCCCTCCTTCTCGGTTCGGAATCGGGGAGAGATATCGGGGAACGAATTGAAATCCGGGATAAGCCAGGGCTCCGAGCCGTTGCCGAGGTAACCGTCGGAAAGAAAGATTACGGGAGTCATGTACTTCAAGGCGATCCGGGAAGCTTCGAAGACCGCGGAGAAACAATCCGCCGGGGTTGCCGATGCGATGACAGGAATAGGGGCCTCGCCGTTGCGTCCGTACAGCGCCTGGAGAAGGTCCGACTGCTCGGTTTTCGTCGGCAACCCGGTGCTGGGTCCGCCGCGCTGGATGTTGCATACGACGAGCGGCAGCTCCACCATGACGGCCAGGCCGAGCGCCTCGGTTTTGAGTGCGACGCCGGGACCGCTGGTCGTTGTGGCTCCCAGGTCTCCCGCGAACGATGCACCCAGCGCCGACGTAATGCCGGCAATTTCATCCTCGGCCTGAAACGTTTTCACCCCAAAATGCTTATACATCGACAGTTCGTGGAGTATGTCGCTGGCGGGGGTAATCGGATAACTGCCGAGGAACAGGTCGAGCTTTGCCTTCTTCGCGGCGGCCATCAGACCCCACGCCGTCGCCTGGTTCCCGGTGATGTTCCGATAACGCCCCGGCGGGAGCTTCGCGGGGCCGACTTCATAACGGACCTTGAAAATCTCCGTCGTCTCTCCGTAACTCCAGCCGGCATTCAAAACCCGCATATTGGCTTCCATGATGTCGGGCTTTGTGGAAAATTTCTTTTTGAGCCATGCGATCGTCGGCTCCATCGGGCGATTGTACATCCAATACATCATTCCCAGCGCAAAGAAGTTCTTGGACCGGTCGACAAGCTTGCTCGAAAGGTTCATTTCTTGCAGGGCGATCGTCGTCAATTTTGTGATATCGACTTCGTAGAGCTGATATTTGGAGAGCGACCCGTCCTTCAGGGGGTTTGCGGCGTATCCGGCGAGCTTCAGGTTCTTGTCGTTGAATCCGTCGGTGTTGACGATGATGGCGCCGCCGTCGACGAGGCTTCCGAGATTCACTTTGAGCGCCGCCGCGTTCATCGCCACGAGCACGTCGCATTGGTCACCCGGCGTGTTGATCTCGGTACTGCCGAAATGGATCTGAAATCCGCTGACGCCGAAGAGCGTTCCCTGCGGAGCGCGAATCTCGGCGGGGTAGTCAGGGAGCGTACTCAGGTCGTTCCCCAGGATGGCCGTCGTGTTCGTAAACTGTGTTCCGGTCAGCTGCATCCCGTCGCCGGAGTCCCCAGCGAACCGAATGGTCACTTCTTCGAGACTTTGAAGGTTTTTGCTCATAAGGATGGTGATAACAGGCAGAGAATCATAAAATTCAGTTGTGAGAAATGTACCGAATCCTGCAAGCAAAAACAACCGGCGGAGCCGATTGGTTCTCTCAAACGAACAAAAAAAGCAGAGGATGAAGTGCGTCCTCTGCCTGCAGGTTCTTTTGTCGCGGCATCACTCGCGGACGATCCAGACCTTGACCGAGCCGGCGACGCCTCCCGGCAGTTTCACGACGACGTCGTAGATGCCAAGACTCTTGAGCGAGTCTTCCAGCTCGACCTGCCTCTTATCGACCGTGATCCCCTTCTCCGCGAGCGCCTCGGCGATCATCTGCGATGTGACGGAGCCAAAAAGTTTTTCGTCTTCTCCCACCTTCATCTTGATCGTGACGCTTGTTTTTCCAAGCTCGCCGGCAAGCGCCTCCGAAGTCTTCTTCTCCTTGTCCGACCTCTTTGACTGCTGTTTCTTCTCCTCCTCCAGAGCACGTAAACTGCCCGGCGTCGCTTCGTACGCGATATTCCGCGGGATGAGATAATTCCGGGCGAACCCGTCCTTTACGTCCTTCGTATCTCCCATCTTCCCGAGTTTTTCGTAGTCCTTACGTAAAATGATCTTCATCGGCATCCTCCTTCGGGGGCTCAGCTCACTGCATCGGAAACGAACGGAAGGAGCGCGAGGTGACGGGCGCGCTTGATCGCAACCACCAGCTGGCGCTGGTGATGAGAACAGGTGCCGGTGATCCTCCGGGGAATGATCCTTCCTTGTTCGGATACGCATCGCTGCAGCCGCTTTTCGTTCTTGTAATCGATGTATGTTTCCTTGCTGTCACAGAACCGGCACGTCCGTTTCTTCCGTTGCTGTTGTTGCCGGCCGGGTCCCCGTTGCGGTCCGCCGCGTTGAAACCCTCCGCGTTGCGGGCCCCTCGAAGGTCCTCCCATGCGTCTCGGTGGCATTGTCGTACTCCTTTTCTTTTAGGCTCTTTTTAATGTGACGGTTGGGTCAGTGGCGCGCTTTTTTCCGCTGCGGGAACGGCCGGGGCTGCCGGGACTGCCGTCCCCACCTGGGGCGGGGGCGAATCCGCCGTGGGCTGCTTGAGCAGATCCGCCGGGCGGATGCGCGATTTCAGCGCCTTCTTGTCAAGCGCCACCGTGAGATACCGGATCACGTTGTCGTCGAGCTGAAAATGGCGCTCGAGCTTTGCGACGATGTCCCCGGGACCGGTGAACTCGCAGACAACGAAGAACCCGTTGTTCTTCCGCCGGATAACGTATGCGAATCGCTTCCGTCCCCATTTGGCGAGGTCCTTCACCTCCCCCCCGTTTTTCACGATCGCTTCCTTCGCCTTTTCGATGACGGCGTCGATTTGCGGGTCGTCGAGACCGGCGTTCACGATGAACGTCGTTTCGTACGTATGTTTTGTTTGAGTCATGAATCGATCCCTTTGGACGTGGTGAATGATGGCCCCATCGGCGCAAAGACACAGCCGGGATGGAGCAGGGTCGTGGAGAAAAAACTATTGACGAACAACCTGGTTAAACCGATTCATCGCATCGTCGATACCACGGGCGACGAACCAAACTGTTGCCTCGCAGGCCCGGACGACCATCTCGCGGACGACCTTCTCTTCCGCCGGATCGAACTCCTCGAGGACAAATTCCTTCATCTCCGACTTATCCGCCGGCATGCGCTCCGACCCGATGCCGCACCGGAGCCGTGGAAACGTGTCCGAGCCGAGCTCCTGGATGATCGACGCGATTCCGTTGTGCCCGCCGTCGGTTCCCTGCGGTCGCAGTCGCAGCGAGCCGAGGGGGATCTGAAAATCGTCGCAAATGACGAGCAGTTTTTCGCGCGGCACCTGCAGGCGTTCGGTCAGCTCCCTGACTGCAAAGCCGCTGTTGTTCATGTAGGTGAGCGGCTTGACAACTCCGACCGCAACCCCTTCCACTTCCGCAGGCGCGAACAGCCAATCGTCGCCGTTGCCCCGAAAATCGGCTTTGAACCGCCGCGCAACGGCGTCAGCGACTTCGAAGCCGACGTTGTGGCGCGTTCCCTGGTATTCGTGTCCGGGATTTCCCAACCCGACGATGAGGTACATTCGTCATGCGAAGCGAAGGGAAAACTACTTCTTTTCTTTCTTTTCTTCTTTGGCCGGAGCGGCGGGTTTCGCCGGAGCCGCTGTTTTTGCAGGAGCCGCACCCTTCGTGGCCGGGGGAGCGCCGGGAGCCGGTGCTGCTGCCCCTTCCGCTCCTTCTTCGGGTTTCTTACCCTTCGCGATCACCTCCGGTTCAGCCGGTGTTGCCGCGGCCTCAGCAGCCGCAACCTCCGGCGCCTTCTCCACGACCGGCGGAACAACTGCCACAATGGTGCTCTTCTCATTGTCGACGATTCTCACGTTCGGAATCGAAACGTCCGCGACATGGATCGACTTGTTGATCGCCAGGGTCGCGACATTGATATCAAGGTGGTCCGGAATATTTTTTGGGAGACACGAGACGCGGAGCCGGTGGAGGACATGTTGAAGGATTCCTCCTTCTTTGACCCCCGAAGGTGTTCCGCCCGTGAGCGTCACGGGAACTTCTATGACCAGTTCCTCGTCCGGGTTGAGCCCGAACAGGTCGAAGTGGATGGGCAGGTCCGTGATCGGATCAAAGTCGATGTCCTTCAAAATGCATGTGTGCGTGGAACCGTCGTCGAGCTTCAGGCTGATCACGTGCGTTGCGTTCGTCTTATAGAGCGGTTTGAGGGCCGACTCGGGAAGCGTCACGGCGATGTTTTTCTGGCCGTGGCCGTAGTAGATCCCCGGTATCTTTCCGTTTCGCCGGAGCGAATGAACATGTTTTCCCGTTTCCTTCCGAACCTCTGCCGACAATTTTATTTCCGACATCGAATCTTCTCCCGGTTAATTTTTGTCCTTGTCGACATCAAACAGCGAGCTGATCGACTGGTTCCGGTGCGTCCGGATAATCGCTTCCGCAAACAGCTTCGCCGTGGATTGAATCTTTATTTTCGGGCTCTTCTCGCGCAGCGGCAGGGTGTCCGTCACGATGATTGCGTCGACCACCGACTGGTCAATCCGGTTGTACGCCTTGCCTGAAAGGATCGGATGCGTGCATGCGCCGTAAATCTTCCTCGCTCCGCTTTCCCGGAGCGCCTCTGCTGCGCTCACAAATGTCCCGGCCGTGTCGATCAGGTCGTCTACAATCAAAATATTTTTTCCTTTTGCGTTCCCGATGATATTCATCACTTCCGCCTCATTGGCCTTCGGCCGCCGTTTGTCGATGAGGACGAGGTCGGCTCCGAGACGCTTGGCGTACGAGCGCGCCATCTTTATCCCTCCCACGTCCGGCGATGCGACGGCAAGGTTGCGAATCTTCATCCTGCGCACCTGCTCCACCAGCACAGCCGAGGAGTACAGATGGTCGAGCGGAATGTCGAAGAAACCTTGAATCTGCGGCGCGTGAAGGTCCATTGCGATGACCCGGTCCGCACCCGATTCCGTGATCAGATTGGCGACAAGCTTTGCCGTCACTGAAACGCGCGGCTGATCCTTCCGGTCCTGCCTCGCGTAACCGAAGTAGGGAATGACCGCTGTAACCCTCCGTGCCGATGCCCTCTTCGCCGCGTCGATCATGATCAGGAGTTCGAGCAGGTTCTCCGCCGGCGGCTGTGTGGGCTGAATAATAAAGACGTCGTCGCCGCGGATATTGTCCGCGTACTTGACCCAGATTTCGCCGTCGCTGAAATTCTGGATCTCGGTGTGCCCCAGCGCCGTTTTCGCTTCCCGGCAAATGGCCACAGCCAGGGGGCGGTTGGAGCGCCCGGAAAATATTTTTAGCTCACTCATCCGTGCCTGCAAATACTGATGAGGGGTTCCGCTCCTTCTTTTTGTGCTGGGGCGGGAGGATTCGAACCTCCGAATGACGGCTCCAAAGGCCGTTGCCTTACCACTTGGCTACGCCCCAAGACCGGGATTCCGGGCCAGGGGCCCATGAGCCCCTGACTCCAGCGAGCGGAAACGTAATGCCTTGCGGGAAGTGGAAAGGATTGAATACGTTCGACGAGCAGAGATCCCACCTCGGATTTCAAAAAACAAAACCCAACCGCGAAAAAGTTGGGCTTAAAATATAACTAGAATTCATCAGGATGTCAACGCGATTGGACGGCTCTCATCTTCTTGCATCTTCGGGGCTCAATGGCTATTTTATCAGTTCAAATTCACAACGGAGAAAATTATGGAGAGTGCAGCCAGGGCGCTATCGCTGAGCGACCTAAGCATTGATTCGGACAACCCTCTGGCGCGGGTATTCTGGGTTGTGGCGTTCGTCGTCCTGACCGCCGTCGGCGCTCAGGTCCAGATTCCTCACGACCCCGTTCCGTTCACGCTCCAAACCATGTTTGTGCTCCTCGCAGGGGCTTTTCTCGGCAAGTGGAACGGATTTATAAGCATGGTCAGCTATCTCGCGTGCGGCGTCGCGGCATTCCCCGTGTTTGCCGGCGGGAGTTTTGGGCTCATCAAGCTTATCGGTCCATCCGGAGGATACCTGCTGGCATTCCCCCTCGCGGCGTTTGTCGTCGGACTTCTCGCCCGGCGCTCCACTTCGTACTATCGAACGCTCCTCTCAATGGCGGCGGGCTTGGTCATCATTTTTGCGGCAGGCACGGCGCAGCTCAACGCGCTCGTCTTCCATGATTGGGGCAAGTCGTTCGCCTCCGGTTTTCTCATATTCTCCTGGTGGGACATCGTCAAACTCGGGGCTGCCTCGTCCATCTATCACTTTTACCGAAGGCGCATAGCCCCCTGACGCCGCCGAACTTCACGTGACGGCCATCTTTGCGTTGCAGAGATGGCTTTTTTATTTTCCGCCATCAGATATCTCCCGGCGGTGCCCTTCGCATTTCCGGCGGGGGCCGCTTCGGAGGAAATGTGTCTCTCGAATTTGCGTCTCAGGGGATTCGCTCGATATGAATAAATCTCCCGGCGTTCGATTCCGTTGCAATTGAAACCTCCCATCCACCACCTTCTTAACCCAGAAAGCCGATTTCGTACGAACCACAACTATCAACGTTGAACTGAGAGCTGACAGCTTCCAATTTTCCACCCACCCTCTACGACGCCGTAATCTGAAAATTCTTCAATCCCCAGTACGTCTCCACCGCCGAGGCCTTGAGAATCGTCGCGACAGGAATTGCCAGGAGGATCCCCGGAATTCCAAGCAGCGCGTACCCGATGAAACAAACAAAGAAGACTGTCACCGGGTGCATGTCGACCGCCTTGATGAAACTCAGCGGCTGGATGATGACGTTGTCGAGCACCTGGACGGCGAGCGTAAACAGGAAGATGGGGAGAAACAGGGAAAGGTCGCCGGTCTGGACGAAGGCAACCAGAAACGCGGGGAAGATTCCGAGAGCCGGGCCGATGTACGGGATGAGGTTCGTAAGCCCCATCACGAATCCCAGCGCGATGGCGTAGTCCACCCCCAGAATGTAATAGCCCACGACGCTCAAAAAGCCGATGATCACCGAATCGAGAATCCATCCTCGAACGTAGCCGGTCAGATTTCGCTGGACCCGGTTCAGAACGTTCAGCGTCATCTCGAAATATTTATTCGGGACGTGCTCGATCAATCCCTTCTGTGCGTTGTCCCAATCCGCGAGGATGAAATACGTGATGAACGGAGTTATGATGAGGTCCACGACGAACGACGCCGTGGTGGTCAGGCCCTGCTCGAACGCTGCGAGTCCCGATTCAATCAGCCCGTGGATACGGGTGGAAACGAACGATGCCTTGACGAAGGGGACGCGGGCTGCAATCTGACGGGCAATGAGGTTGACTTTTTCGTCGAACGGGAAGGCTTTAAACGTCGCGTACATTCCCTGCGCCGCTCCAATGAGGGGAGGTAGGAGCCGAATGGCTGCATACACCTGAAGGCCTCCGACGGTCACGAAGACCAGGGCGATTGCGACGGCCCGGCGCATCCCGAAGTGGAATTCGAGGGCCCGGACGATGGGGCGGAGGATGAAGGCAGAAAGGCCGGAGACGATCAGAGTGAGGAGGAGGTTGGGAAAAAACGTCGAGAGCGTGCACGCGAGCGTGAGGCATGCGATGATGCCGGCTGCTTTCAGGAGCGGACGATGCAAGACGACCTGGTCCGGCGCGGCGAATTCGCTGGCGATGGGAGCGCTCCGTGCTATCCGGTGATCCGGTAGTTCTTCAGCCCCCAGTACGTGCCGGTGGCGGAGACTTTGAGAATCGTTGCGATCGGTATGGCGATGAGCATGCCCCCCACGCCCATCAGCTCGTGGCCGAGAATAAGGATGAGGATGACGAAGACGGGGTGCATATCGATCGACTTCGCGAAACACAACGGCTGGATGATGGTGTCGTCGATGACCCGGATGATGAGAGTCATGACGATGATGGCTCCGAGCTTCTGGAATCCGCCGAATTGCATCAGCGAGATAATGCCGGCAAGCGAAGCGCCCACCACCGGCCCCAGGTAGGGAACGAGATTCGCGACGCCGGCCAGCGTACCGATGAGGATGGGATAGTCAATGCCGAGAATAAAAAGCCCGACGATCGTCAGGACGCCGACGATGATCGATTCGAGAATCCATCCTCGAAGATAGGAGATCAGGTCCCTCCGGATCTTGTCCATGACGTTAAGGGTCATTTCGAAATACTTGTTCGGGACCCGTTCGATCAGCTTCTTCATCGCGGCGTCTCCTTCCGCGAGGATGAAATAGGTGATGAAGGGGACGATGACAAGCATCGCGGCGTACGATACCGCATTGCCGAACACGTCGCCGAGGGACGACTGGAGCTGGCTCAGGAGTCCGTTGATCCTGGCCGCAATTTCGCGGGCGTTGAGCATCGGGACGGATGCGCTGACACTCTCCGCGAGTTCGCGGAGCTTCTGGTCGAACGGGAACTGCTGGAATCGGTGATACATCACTTCGACCTGCGCGATGACGATCGGCGCGATTTTGAGAGCCGTGGTCACAAGGAATCCGCCGATGACGATGAACACGACCGCGATCGCAAGGACGCGCCGCATGCCGAACTGAAACTCCAGCGCGCGGACGAGCGGACGAAGGACGAACGCAAGGAGGGACGAAAAGATGACGGTCAGGACAAGCTCGGGGAAAAACGAGGCCGCCCAGAGGATTGCGAGGATGAAGAGAAGGAGGGAAAAGACCTTGATGAGCGGCCGCTGGGAAATTGACCGGGGCATGGGAATTTCAGAGGGCGAGTTCCCGAACGGTCCTGGATGCGATGTCGCTGGAGAACCCGCGCCGAAGGAGGTACTGGTACAGGCGTTGTTTCCTCTTCATGCGGTCGAGATGAGCGAACTGTCGCTGCTGAAGACGCAGCCGGTTTGAGGCGACCTGCAACGCGGTCTGTGCCTGACCCTCCGGGGATACGAGCTCGGCCAGGACTTCGTCGACGGTCTGGCGTGCGACGCCTTTGGCGAGGAGCTTCTGCCGGATGTAAGAAACCCCCGAGCGTCTTCGGCTCAGCAGGTCACGGACAAGCATTCGCGCAAACCTGAGATCGTCGAGGAGCTGCAGCGACTGGAGATTTTCGGCCGCCGCTTCTGCGACATCCTGCGAACATCCCTTGTGAACGAGGTGGGTGACGACCTCCCGGCGGCTGCGAGGCCGATACGAGATATAATTGTACGCGAGATTGTTCGCGCGCAGTCGCGATTCCGACGCGAGGAGGTCGCTGAACCCGGGCTCCGACAACTCGACCCCCTCTGCGAGAGATGACCGAAGGATGGCAGCGTCGCTTACTTCGAGCTTCGTGCCGTCGTCGAACGAGATGCGAAAAAGATTTCGCCTTCCCCTGATTCGCTGGACTCCGGTGACGAGCATGACAATCTCTTAATCTGGCCTTTCGTTGGGATTCATTTTACGTCGGCCTGCTTCACAGCGTGGCCAAGACGACCCGCCAGGAGCCAACCGCTATTTCCCCCTACACCTTCGTCGCTTTTTTCGGCACTGCCGCGCCTGCCGCCTCTGCCTTGGCCGCCGGAGTGACCCCGTCTTCCGGTATCAACCCCAACTTTTTCCTGAGAATCGTGTCGATCTCCTTTGCGAGCGATGGATTCGCCACCAGATGGGCCTTCACCGCGTCACGCCCCTGGCCAATCCTCTCTTCTTTATAAGAGAACCACGAGCCGCTCTTGACGATGACGTTCGCTTCGACTGCAGTGTCCACAAGGTCCCCGAGTTTTGATATTCCCTCATTATAAAGGATGTCGAACTGCGCCTCTTTGAATGGCGGCGCGACTTTGTTTTTCACCACCTTTACGCGTGTCCGGTTTCCGACGACGTTTGTTCCATCCTTCAGCGCTTCGATGCGTCTGATATCGAGCCGGACTGATGCATAGAATTTCAAGGCATTCCCGCCTGTCGTCGTCTCCGGGTTCCCAAACATCACGCCGATTTTCTGGCGCAGTTGGTTGGTGAACATCACGGAGGTCTTCGACTTGCTAATCGCCGCCGTCAGCTTCCGGAGTGCCTGCGACATCAGCCGGGCCTGGACACCCATCGAAGGGTCGCCCATCTCTCCCTCGATTTCAGCCCTTGGCGTGAGCGCCGCAACTGAATCGATCACGATCACGTCAATGGCGTTGCTCCGCACGAGCGTTTCGACGATTTCCAACGCCTGTTCGCCGAACTCCGGCTGTGACAGGAGAAGGTTGTTCACGTCGACCCCGAGTTTCTTTGCATATCCGATGTCGAGAGCGTGCTCCGCGTCGATGAATGCCGCCGTTCCGCCAAGCCGTTGTGCTTCCCCGATGACATGAAGGCAAATCGTGGTTTTCCCCGACGATTCGGGGCCAAAAATTTCAATCACGCGCCCCCGCGGGATTCCGCCGATCCCGAGCGCGGCGTCGAGCGAAATGGAACCGGTGGAAATGGCGTCGATCTTCGTGATCGGCCCCTCGCTCAACCTCATGATCGAGCCCTTGCCGTGCTGCTTCTCGATCTGGTCGATTGCAATTTTCAGCGCGGCAACTTTTGCTTCCTTGTTGTTGCTGTCAGACATGAAACAACTCCCGTTAAGATGAGAAAGGAAATGAATGCAAGGTAGTATAGACGGAGCCGGTCGGAGTCAGTTCACTCCGAACCAGCCGAGCCCCCCAGCATCGTGATTGGATTGGCCCCAAAGTAGTATTTTTTATTTCTTCAGTCAAGCGATGCAGCGCTCCTGACTTCTTCACTCGTCCGAGCGTCGCGTGAGCATGGAATGTTCTCGCCTCGCGGGCAAAACCGAACGCGTGACAAACGTCGTCGACCGCTTCGTGGAGCTGAACGATCGATCCGTTCTCTCTCGTCCCGCCCCAAATCGTCCGGGGCGCCTCCGCGTTTGGGAACGCTCCGATATTCTCGTAGATCAAATCGAACGATCGAATCAAATTCAAACGGGAGGCGAACTTTAACGCGAGTTCCTCGAGCCGGGAAATTTCCACATCGCCGAGAAATTTCAGCGTGATGTGAAACTTGGCGGGATCTTCCCACTTGACCTCGGGAGCTGCTGCGCGAAGTCTTTTTTGCGCTTCGGCGAGGGCGATGCGAACTTCATCCGGGAGCGGAAGAGCGACGAAACTTCGGACCGCGGCCATCGGAAAGAACTAATCCTCCATCTTCAACAGCTTTTTCCTCAGAATCTCGAGCGCCGCCTGCGCGCCCCGTTCCTTCACCCTGCGTCGGCCGTCGCCAAAATCAAACCGGACCGCGAGCGTCGAATCCTTGTCGGAGTAGCCGATCCATGCCAGGCCCACGGGCTTTTCCGGCGACCCCCCGGACGGCCCGGCGATGCCGGTCGTCGAGAGGCCGATGTCGGCATTCGACCTGGTCCGAACGCCGAACGCCATCGCTTCCGCCGTCTCCCTGCTGACGGCGCCGTGGCTCTCGAGCCACGCTGCGGGCACTCCCAGCTCTGCTCGCTTCGACCTGTCGCTGTACACGACGAACGCCCTGTCAAAATACGCGGAACTTCCCGGGACATTCGTGAGCCGGTCCGCGATCAACCCTCCCGTAAACGATTCCGCCAGCGCCAGCGTGAGCTTCCGTTCGACCAGCAGCTTGCCGACGACATGCTCCAATTCTTCGTCCTCGACTCCGTAAATGTACTTTGCGACCTTCGCGCGCAGCCGCTGTTCGACCTCGGCCAGTGTTTTTTCGGCTGACTGCCGGGATTCGGATCGTACGGTGATTCGCATGCGCGTCCCGATGATGCTCGGCAGGTATGCAAGCGTGGCACCGGAATCCGGCGAGAAGAGGTCGTCGACCTTGCCGACGCGATTGGCCAGCATCGATTCGGCGATCCCCGTCGTCTTGAGAGTCCGGTGAAGCACGACCGACCCTTTCCCATGCCGCTGAAGATAGGGGGCCACAAAACTCTTCATCATCCCTTCCATTTCCGACGGGACGCCGGGCATCACAAAGAAACTTTTCTTCCTGTATTCGAACAGATATCCGGGAGCAGTCCCTTCGGCATTCTGGATCACGGTACAGGAACGGGGAACCAGCGCCTGCTCTTCGTTGATCCTGATGAGGGGGAGGTTGCGGCGGGCGAAAATGCGCTTCACGTTGATGAGTGCTTCTTCGTTGATGACGAGGTCGGTCTCGAAGAATTCGCAGACGACCGAGCGCGTAATATCGTCATGCGTCGGGCCGAGTCCGCCGGTGACAAGAACCACATCGTGCGAGGCGAACGCGGCGCGGAAAGCGGAAAGGATGTCCTTCGCATCGTCGCCCACCGTCGTCATCCGGTCTGCAAAGACACCGACCTCATTCAGCCGTTCGGCGATGAAGGCCTGATTGGTGTTGACCACCTGACCGATGAGGAGTTCGTCTCCGACGGAGATGATTTCTGCAGTCATGAGGGAATCACGCTTTGAGAATCGACCATCGAATCCAAATATCTCCACCACCCTTCACCCTGAACCCTCGATACCCGGACCTCAGCCCTGGATTCGCTGCATGAATTTCTGAACCGCCGGAATGGCGGCGAGGAAGTGGAGCACGAGGTTCGTGTAGAATCCGGCGATGACATCGTCCATCATGATGCCGAAACCACCTTCGAGCTTGTCGAATTTTGCAGCGGGGTACGGTTTGATAATGTCGAAGAGGCGGAAAAGGAAAAATGCGGCGACGGCGAGGACGACGCTCTTGGGAAGAAGGAAGAGTGAAAGCCACATGCCGACCACTTCGTCGATCGTCACTTCGGACGGGTCGTGGCCGTAGTACGCCTCCATTGCGTCGGCAGACCGAATGCCGGCGAGGAATGCGATGAAGCACGCCGGCATGATGATGTAAGGTCCTTCGAACCCCGGGATGAAATAGATTGCAAGGGCCAGGGCGCTCGCGACGGTGCCCGATGCAATTGGTGAATAGCCGGTGAAAAGGGCCGACGCGAATGCGCGGGTGAAGAATCCCGGGAAGGGAAGAAGCGAGGAGTCAGCGGGATTCGGTGACCCGGTCGGAGAAGTCATACAGTTCGCGGATGGTTTTCCGATTTTCGACGAGATACAGGATGCCCGTCCACAGGGTGATGACGGCGATGACGACCATGAGAGGATACAGGATCGACCGGTCGAGCAGAGCGTCGATTGTCGGTCCGAACCTGGACCGGAGAGAAGGAGTGTCTTGTGCGACGATAAGGAGAAGGATGTAATAAAGAGCGACGAATTGGAGAAACGTCTTTGTCTTGGCCAGTCTCGTCGTATCGAACGGGCGCCCCTTGTATTCTGCATACGAACGAAGGAAGGTGATGATGATATCCCGGACGACAATAACCCAAACCGTCCAGAACGGAACGAGTCCCAGGAGCGCAAACGCGAAGAGCGCCGCGGAGATGACGACTTTGTCCGCAAACGGGTCGAGGAACGCGCCCCAGCGTGTGATGTATCCCCATCGCCGGGCGACCCAACCGTCGTACCAATCCGTCAGCATTGCGAGGATGAAGACATAGAGCGCCACCTGATGGAGCGACGGATTCGACGCAAACAGGAAGGCGAGGAAGACCGGCGTGAGCAGGATGCGCAGGATCGTCAGTTGATTGGGAGGGGTGAAGATTTTCATGATGGCCGGCCTGGGTCGACGTCCTCACAAAAAGAAAATCCCGCATCGAGGCGGGATTAAAAGCGGCTGCCGTGAAAAAACAACCGGTTAGTTCACGCGGCTTTCCGCACTTTGCCCGACTTGATGCAATTGGTGCACACAAGCATGCGCTGGACCGAACCGTCTACGACGACCCGAAGCTTCTGAAGGTTCGGCATGAACCGTCGGGGGGAACGGTTGTGCGCATGACTGACGTTATTTCCGGCCAAAGGCCGCTTACCGCAACTCTCGCAAATTCTCGCCACGTTCGGCTCCAGGAAAACGAAACTCGGTTTTCAACGACGACAAAATAGGAAATTATTCGGACAGTCGCAAGCAACTGTCCCGGCTCGCGGCCTGTTTGCACAGCGGGGCAAATTTGATTATCATGGAAAAAATGGCGGCATTACTCGCCGGCCTTTCCCGTGGAGGCGGACAACCGTCCGCCGATACAGTGGTGAATCCGCCCACAACCTCACTGCTCCGTGCTCATTCTCGGCATCGAATCGTCCTGTGACGAAACCTCCGCCGCGGTTGTCCGTGACGGCGTCCTTCTCTCGAACGTCACCGCGGTGCAGGCGATCCACGCCCTTCACGGCGGCGTTGTCCCCGAACTCGCATCCCGCGCCCACATGCGGACCATCGTGCCCGTTGTCGGGGAGGCCCTCCGGAAGGCGGGCGTGGAAAAAACAGAGCTCGACGCCGTGGCTGCCGTTTACGGCCCGGGGCTCATCGGATCGCTCCTCGTGGGTCTAACCTTCGGTAAGTCCCTGGCCCTCGGCCTCGGTATCCCCTTCATCGGCGTCAACCACATGGAAGCACATCTGCTGTCCCACTTCATCGAGGACCCCAGGCCGCAGTTTCCATTTGTCAATTTGACCGCTTCCGGCGGTCACACACAACTCGTCCTGGTTGAAAAGCCGTTCGGGTACAAGATTCTCGGAGAAACGAGAGACGACGCCGCGGGCGAGGCCTTCGACAAAGTGGCCAAGATGCTGGGACTCGAGTATCCCGGCGGACCTTCGATCGACCGCCTCGCCGCGCAAGGAAACGCCGCAGCGATCGATTTTCCCCGTCCTTTTCTCGAAGAAGGGTCGTTCGATTTCAGTTTCAGCGGTTTGAAGACGTCGGTCCTCTATTATATGAGAGACAGGAAGTTGGACCCAAAACACATCACCCATGAACAATTGCGCGACCTGTGCGCCGGCTTCCAGCGCGCTGTCGTCGATGTCCTTGCCGAAAAGCTCATTCACGCCGCCCGGGCGCATTCCGTTAACGACATCGCCCTGGCCGGAGGCGTTGCTGCCAACGCGGAACTCCGTCAACGTCTTGCTCAAGAAGCCCGGCGGCACAACCTCCGTTTGTTTATTCCCCGCATCGAATTCTGCACGGACAACGGAGCGATGGTTGCAATGGTCGGCTTTTTCAAACACCGGGAACACATCTCGTCGAATCTCGAGCTCACCGCTGAACCGAATCTTTCGCTCGCTGATTCCGCCGTTTGAGTGTCAATCGATGCCGCGAGCCACGGAATGAACCGCATTGGTCAGACGTTTGAACGGCTGAGTTCTTCCGGCAAAAAAGCCCTTATTCCGTACGTCACCCCGGAGTTCCCCTTCCGCAATTCGACGGCTTCCGTCTTACGCGCCATCGACGATGCGGGAGCGGACCTGATCGAGGTCGGCATTCCTTTCTCCGACCCTCTTGCCGACGGCACGACGATCCAACGCTCTTCCGAAGTCGCGCGCCTGAACGGTGCGACAATCCCGGTGATTCTCGATGCCGTATCCAAATATCGCAAAGCCGGTTCAAAACCGCTCCTTCTCATGGGCTATTACAATCCCATTCTGCATTTCGGCGTTCGGCGGTTCGCCGCTGCGTGTTCCGATGCCGGCGTGGACGGCTTGATCGTTCCCGACCTCCCGCCCGAAGAAGCCGGGGAACTTCGCGAAGAGTGCCGTTCGCGCGCCATCAGCAACGTGTTCCTTCTTGCCCCCACGACGTCTCAGGAGCGCATCCGACTGATCGACGACAGTTCGACCGATTTTTCGTATTGCGTCTCCGTGACCGGTGTTACCGGCGCAAGGACCAAACTCGGTTCGAACGGCATGCTGGATGAATTTTTGAAAAAGGTTCGCGCAAACGTGCGCAAGCGTTTCGTCGTCGGCTTTGGGATTTCGAACGCCGGGCAGGTCGGACACATCTGGCAATTTGCGGACGGCGCCGTTGTCGGCTCCGCCCTCGTGGACGCCATGGCGCAATCGCGTACTCCCGAAGAGGCGGCGTCGAATGCCGCGGGATTCGTCAGAAACATTCGTCCGCAGTCATGAAGGAAAAGGACACGATCGATAATTTGCGGAAACTGATCGACGATCTCGACAAGGCGCTTGCAAAGCTCCTCAATGAGCGGGCGAAGCTTGCGATTCGGATCGGGAACGTAAAGAAGGAATTGGGGTTGGAGGTTTATTCGCCGGAGAGGGAAGAAGAGATCATGCGCAACGTTGAAGCGCTGAACATGGGCCCGCTGTCGACGGCGGCGATCAAACGGCTCTTCGAGCGGATCATCGACGAATCGCGGGCATTGGAGCGGGATGGAATGAAAGACATCGCGGCGCGAAAAAAGCCCGGAAGGAAGCCGAAGGATGATTGACGTCCACGACCCGAATGTGCGTCGGGTTGCCGCGGCGGCAGTCCTGGTTTTTGCCGTTCTCGCGGCAGCCTACTATATCTTCTGGATGCCGAATCGGTCGACCGGTCCGGCGGGGATTGTCGTCACGATCCCGCGGGGGTCGTCGTTCCGGGCTGCGGCGGAGTCGTTGGAGGCCGCGGGGGCGATCCGAAGCCGCCGGGCATTCTCCTTTGCGGGGAGAGTCCTGGGGTATACCAAATCGATCAAGGTCGGACGCTACCTGTTTGCCGGCGGGCTCTCGAACATCGACATGCTCCGTGACATGAAGGAGGGAAAGTCGCGGCTGATCATCGCCGTGACGATTCCGGAAGGATGGAGGATGGAGTGGATCGCGCGAAAGTTCGCCCGTGAGCTCGGCGTTGATTCGGCAAAGATCGTGTCGATGTGCCGCGATTCTGCATTCGTCGCGCGACATCGCATCAATGCGCCTACCCTGGAGGGCTACTTGCTCCCGGAAACGTACAAGTTTTACTGGCAGACGGACGAGCAGGAAATTGTCGAGAGAATGCTGGAGGGTTTCACGAATTTCTACGTGGACAGTTTGAGGAATCGGGCCGACCGTCTGAATCTGAGCTTGAACGAAGTCCTCGCGCTCGCGTCGATCGTTGAGGGTGAATCCGGAATCGACGAGGAGAGACCGATCATCGCGGGAGTCTATTGGAACCGGCTCAGGAAGCACATGAAGCTGGAAGCCGACCCCACGATTCAGTATGTCATCGAAGGCGGGCCGCGGCGTCTTCTGTTCGATGACCTCCGACTCGACTCTCCGTACAACACCTACCTCTATGCCGGCCTTCCGCCCGGCCCGATCAACAACCCCGGCAAGAAATCGATCCTCGCCACTCTCTATCCGGAGAAAAACGACTATTTGTATTTCGTTGCAACAGGCGTTGGAGGTCATCGTTTTTCGAAGAATTTTTCCGAGCATCAAAAGGCGGTAAAGAATTTTCACCGGGTGAGACGGGAATTGAAACGCCAGGCCACCGGAGGGTAGGACGCTTCGATGATCCCAATGGATTTTTCCGGAATTCATGGCCTCACCCGACGCCCGCATGGATTCCCAATTGTTCGGCCGCCTTCCGGTCGCCTTCAGTCCTTCCCCCTCAAACCTGTCTGTGCTCTTCTCTCGGTCCTTCAGCTTTCCTGCGCCGTCCAGCAGCCGCCCCCCGGGGGGCCCATCGATACCGTTCCGCCGACCATCCTGTCCACGTTTCCTCCCAGTTACACGACCAACTACGCGCAGAACAAAATCGCGCTGGAGTTCGACAAGGATGTCGACGAACGGTCCGTCGAGGAATCGATCTTCATCTCGCCCGATGTCGGTGGGCTCGAATTCGACTGGAGCGGCCGCGAGGTCGAAGCTACGTTTTCACGACCGCTGAGGGTGAACACGACCTACGTCGTCAATATCGGAACCGACGTCGTTGACCTTCACAACAAGAATCGAATGGCCCAGGCCTACACCTTCGCCTTCTCGACCGGACCCGACATTGACAAGGGGGCGATCGACGGGCGCATTTTCACGGTGAAACCGGAAGATAAACCGGAAGGCGTGATGGTTTTTGCCTACAACCTCTCCGGCGTGAACGCGGACACGCTCGACCCGACGAAGGACAAGCCCGATTACATCACACAGACCGGCAAGTTCGGAATCTTTGCCTTCCGTCATCTCTCGCTGGGCCCGTACCGTGTTATGGCCGTCCGCGACGAGTACCGCAATCTTCTCTACGACCGCGAAGTGGACGAGTACGGCGTTCAATCTATCCCGATCGTGTTGAGCGCGGCCGACACGATGACGCGCGGAATTTTAATGAAGATGGCTCTTGAAGACACAACGGCTCCGCGGCTTATCAAATTTGAATCGCGGAACGCGACGCATCTCTGGGCAGAATTTTCAGAGCCGCTCGACACGGCGACAATTCGGGCACGGAATTTTGCCGTTACGGATACTCTTTCGTTGGCACCCCTCAGGATCCTCTCGGTTTACCCTTCCTCGGACGCCCAAAAAGTGTTCACGTTCGTTTCCGAGCCGCAGGATTCGCAGAGGACGTACCGCCTCACGATTGCGGGAATACGCGACCGGGCGGGTAATCTCATTCACCCCTCGGCACGGTCGCTCACGGCATCCGGGTCGGACAAAAGAGATTCGGTCGGGCTCCGACTCGCGTCCGTTTCGTTGAAGGACAGCACGGTCGGCGTCGTCCCGAATCCCATCATTTCCGTCAGGTTTACGGATGCGGTCATGCGGGAAGAAGCGGGGAACGCGATACGCATGGAGGACACACTCGGGAGGGAAGTGCCAACGGTCCATCGCTGGAATGACGATATTTCGGTATGGACGATCCCGATACACCACCTGAACTACAGGACCTGGTATCGCCTGAAGATATTCATGAGACAGATGAAGGACGCGCGGGGCGTTACGAGCAGGGATTCGACCAGGTCATTCAGGTTCCAGACGATTGAAGAGGATGCGTTTAGCAGCATTGAAGGAGATGTGAGGGACCTCCGCACGAGCGATACAACAGGGACGATTGTTGTCCTTGCGACAAAGCTGGGGGTTGAGGGGCTGGAACGTTATGCGGTCGACGCATCGTCAAGCGGCGCGTTTATATTTTCCGAACTCGGTGAGGGGAAATACGTTCTGCAGGCGTACAGGGACCGCAACGGAAACGGCGAGTATGATGCCGGAAAACCGTTTCCCTACGTCCCATCGGAGCGGTTGAGCCCGCTGACGGATACACTCAAGGTTCGGGCCCGATGGCCGCTGGATGGAGTGAAGATTGAGATGCCATGACGGGGGGAAGAATTTGGTAATGATGAGGATTGATGATTGGGTACTTGGAAGAAATATAAGTTCCGAGTTTTGAGTAATGAGTTTTGAATCATGAGATCAATGCTTTGAACCCACAACTCCCGAGTAAATCAGACCCTGAAGCTCAGCCAGAGGCTGATGTGCCGGCACGCAGGCAGGGGCAGGCCTCCGGCGCAACGTTCAGGGTGACGAAGTCGGTTTTTTGAGACCGGTTCTAATCACCAACAACCAATCAACCAATAACGCTCTCCCATGAAACCTCTTTCCTTCGTCCTCATCCTTTTGACATCGTCCCTTTCTTCATCGTTCGGCCAACCGGTCCGCATCGACCCGCTGGTCGCGCATATCGATTCGACAGTAAGACCGGGCGATGATTTTTTTCTCTTCGCCAACGGCCGCTGGTTCAAGGAGAATCCGATCCCGCCGAGCGAGCAGAGCAACGGAATCTTTCTCATCGTGCAGGACACCATCAACGCGCAGATCCGGACTCTTTGCGAGTCGTCCGCGCGTGAAGTCCACGCCCCCGCCGGGAGTGACAAGCAGAAGATCGGCGACTTCTTCTTCTCGGGTATGGACAGCGTTCTCCTCAATTCGAAAGGCCTCGCGGATCTTCGGGGGGACCTGGGAGCGATCGATGCCATGCATGATTTCCGGGATGTGGTCAAGGAAGCGGCGTACATCCACTCCGTGGCCGGCGCCCCGCTTTTCAATTTCGGTGTTGGTCAGGACGACCGGATCAGCGAGAAGAACGCGGTCTTTTTCGAACAGGGGGGGTTAAGTCTGCCCGACCGCCGGTTTTATTTTGACGAGGACGAGCAGGCGCAAACAATCCGCCGGAAGTTTGTCGAGCATGTCGCGAACATGCTGGGCATCCTGGGATATGACTCGTCCGACGCACGTTCCGGCGCGGTGCGAATGATGGAGCTGGAAACTTCCCTCGCGAAATTCGCACGCAAGCGCGAGGACACGCGCGACCCGATCAAGAATTACAACAAGATGACGCTCCGGCATTTCGTTGAGATCACCCCGGATCTGAGCGTTCCCGCATTTCTCGAGCTCAGCGGCCTCCGTAACGTCGACACCGTAATCATCGGACAGCCGGAATATTTTACGTCCCTCAACGGCCTCTGCCGGAGCATCCCGCTGGAATCATGGAAGGTCTACCTGAAATATCACCTCGTCCGTGGGCTCTCGCGCTTTCTTGACGATGCCACGTACGGAGAGGTTTTTCGGTTCTACGGGACGGTCCTGCGCGGCGTACCCGAACCGAAACCGCGATGGAAGCGCGTTGTCGAGGAGACCGACGCTTTGCTGGGCGAATTGGTCGGAAAAGTGTACGTGCGGGAGTATCTGCCTCCCGGCACAAAAGAGAAATTACTGGAGATCGGTAACGCGGTAAAATCCGTGTACGCCGAAAGAATCAAGCGATTGAAATGGATGTCAGAAAAAACGAAAGTTCGTGCGGAACAGAAACTTGCGTCGATCATCATGAAGGTGGGATACCCGGACAAGTGGAAGGATTTGAGCAGCCTGACGGTCGCGCGCACTTCTTTCGTGGAAAACGGGAAGAGCGCCAATCGGTGGCGATTCAATTATATGATTTCCAAGTTCGGCAAGCCCGTCGACCGGACGGAGTGGGGCATGGAGCCGCAAACCTACAACGCGTACTACAATCCGTCAAACAACGAGATCGTCGTTCCCGGGTGCAACATTATCGTACCGGGATACGAGCGGGTGCTCGCGGACGATGCCCTGCTTTATTCCATTATCGGCGGGTCGACATTTGGACACGAGATGACCCACGGGTTCGATGACCAGGGGAGCAAGTACAATGCGGAAGGCAACCTGGACAACTGGTGGACATCGGAGGACAGCGCACGATTTGTGGAGCTGACAAAAGGCGTGGTCAGGCAGTTTGACGGTTACGTGGCGGTCGACAGTCTTCACATCAACGGCGAGCTCACGCAAGGGGAGAACATCGCCGACATCGGCGGAGTGATGATGGGTTTCGAGGCCTTCAAAAAGACCCGGCAATATCGGTCGCGGCAGATCATCGGCGGGTTGACGCCCGAACAGCGCTATTTTCTTGGGTATGCGCTCGGGTGGATGATGAATTACCGCCCCGAGGCAGTCGCAAGCCAGGTGCGGAGCGACGAGCATTCGCCGGCAAAATTCAGGGTCATCGGACCGGTGACGGACATGCCGGAGTTCTTCGAGGCATTCGGCATCAAGCCGGGAGATCCGATGTGGAGGCCCGACTCCGCGCGCGCAGGGATCTGGTAGCGTTGGGGCGATTCTTCGAATTCCAGGGATGACGAGTGTCGGCCTCTGTACATCCCGCCGACGACATTTCCTGATTCCCCCGCCCGGTGCAAGAGCCCGGGATCTTTGCCGCCATGGATGAGACGGTCCGACAGCCGGCGGGGAATCTTTGCTTCATCTCTTGCGCTTTGTTCCGCTTTTTTGTAGTCATAAGATGATCCCTCCACCTATCGAAAGCGCTTCCTTGTGAATTCTTCCGCTCTTGACCGGGCCGAACGCTCCTCTTGCGGCATCGGATTTGTCGCAACCCGATCCGGGGTTTACGCCCGGGCGATTCTTGACGAAGCGCTGCGCGCACTCCGGTGCGTCGAACACCGTGGAGCATGCAGCGTCGACCGGGTTACCGGAGACGGCGCGGGAATCATGTCCGACATCCCGTTCGAGATGCTCGGATACCGGCGCGGCGAAGTGGCCGTGGCAACCCTGTTCCTGCCACGGGACGAGGCGAAACGGGCACGGTCGATCGACATTTTCGCTTCGACGTTCGGATTTTACGGACTCGAGGTTCTCGAGTATCGTGCTGTTCCCGTCGACCCGGCAGTCCTCGGCGAAGAAGCCGCCCGGACCGTTCCATCGATCACGCATGCGATCATTCGTCGGCCGAAAGAGTGCCGCACCGACGCCTCGTTCGACAGTCTTCTCTACACCGCAAAACAGAGCGTTCGCATCAAGCAGGCGGAGCGGGGGATACGGAACGAGTTCTTCTTCACTTCGCTGTCTGCCACCTCCATCGTCTACAAAGGGCTCACCCAGTCGGATGCTCTCGACAAGTTCTATCTCGACCTGCAAAATCCGGCCTTCACCACCCGGTTTGCGATTTTCCATCGGCGATTCAGCACGAACACCACGACAACATGGGATAAAGCTCAGCCGTTCAGACTCATCGCGCACAACGGCGAGATCAACACAATCGCGGGCAACCGTTCGCGGGCGTTCTCGCGCGAAAAATCCCTGGGGCTCAAGGACAACCAGCTCGTCACGCATTCGGACATCAGCGATTCCGGAAGTCTCAATGAAATGGTCGAGGCCCTCCTTTACCGGAGCAGCATACCGCGCATCGAGGAAATACTCGCCGTTATGATGCCCTCCGCGTATAGCCAGACGGACTATTACACGTTTTGGAATCGCGCGATGGAACCGTGGGACGGACCGGCCGCGATCCTTTACTCGGACGGCAGATCCATCGGCGCCCGGCTCGACCGGAACGGGTTCCGTCCCTCGCGCTGGGTGCTGACGGAAGAAACATTTTATCTTTCTTCGGAAGCGGGAGCGTTTACTCTCGACGAATCGCGCATTCAGCGAAAAGGAATCCTCCACGCCGGCACCGGGGTCAACGTCGAGCTGAAGAGCGGGCGGGTGCATTTCAGGGACCCTGCCGAATCGCGCGCGAACCGGGGGGCGAAGTTCGACCCGCGTACGATTCCGCTCGCAGAGCAACCATCCAAAGCCGAGGACAACCCGGTCGGCGCTTATCGGAAGAATCTCTTTAACTACACCGAGGAGGAGCTTGAACGAGTCATCTATCCGATGGTCGCGGAGGGCAAAGAGCCGATCGGTTCAATGGGGGATACGGCGCGTCCGAACGTCTTTTCGTCGGAACCCCGTCCTTTCTTCGACTATTTCTACCAGAATTTTGCGCAGGTGACGAATCCGCCTCTCGATTACATTCGCGAAAAGAATATCACCGACCTCCGCGTGTTTCTCGGGAGACGGCCGAACATTTTCTTCGCGAAGGACCTCCTGCCGATTGAAGAAGCGATCGAGCTTCCCGGTCCCATTCTGTCGCTCGGTCAGATGCGCTCCATCGGAGAGCTTTCAGGCATGACGCCTTCCCAGTCGCACATCATCCCCAGAACATTTCCCATGCTGTTCTCCCGGAACGCCGGGGTCGAGGGATTCCGCCAGGCCGTGAATGCGCTGGCGCTGAACGTCGTCCGGTCGGTCGAGGGGGGCACGAGCGTCCTCGTGCTCAGTGATGCGGGGGCGGACCACCAGCATCCGCCGATCCCGGGCCTCATTGCCTTGCGTGCGGTCGTGCGAGCGCTCAACGAATCCGGCCTTCGCCTTCAGACCTCGATCATCGTCCATTCGGGAGAAGCGCGGACGCCTCACCACCTCGCGGCGCTCATCAGCTTCGGCGCCTCCGCGGTCTGTCCGTACCTCGCACTCGAGGTCGCGCGCAGCGATTCCCACAAATCTTTCGGGCAGCTGACGGCCGACGAGCGGGAGCGGAATTACATTCGCGCCCTCGAAGGGGGCCTGCTCAAGATCATGTCGAAGAGCGGAATTTCGGTCGTCCAGAGTTATATGAGCGCAAAGTTGTTCACGGCGATCGGCCTCGGCCCCGAGCTGATGGAGAATTTCTTTACCGGCAAGCCGACGCTTCTCGGCGGAATCGGTTACGAGGAGCTCGCCCAGGACATTCTTTGGAAGACCGGACTGGCGGCGCTCCCGGAAAATGCGGACCGCCTTCTCCACACGCATCAGTTCCGCGAACATCCCCGGGGCGTTTCGGGGGAAAAGCATTCCATCACCGCCGCAAGGGCGGGCGTTGTGCATAAGCTTGTCCGGGGAGACAATACCGCAGCGGAAGAAAAGAGACTCTACGGGGAATATCTCGAGATGGGGAGGAGTTCCGAACCGGTGAGTGTACGACATCTCTTTGAGGTAAGTACGGGGCTGCCGCCGCTTGACCTCGCGAGCGTGGAATCGCGGGAGTCAATCCTTCGTTCGTTTGGGTCGGGAGCGATGTCATACGGGGCGATCAGCGCAGAGAGTCAGCGGGACATCATCCTTGCCATGCGCGAGCTCGGAGGACGAAGCAACAGCGGGGAGGGAGGAGAAAATCCGTATTACTTTTCCGACGGCATCACGGCGTCGACGAAGCAGGTCGCGTCCGCCCGGTTTGGGGTAACGGCAGAATACCTCATCAGCGCGTCGGAAATGCAGATCAAGATTGCGCAGGGCGCGAAGCCGGGTGAAGGTGGTCAGCTCATGCGGGTAAAAGTGGATGCGGATATTGCGCGCGCCCGGCATTCACCTCCGCATGTCGATTTGATCTCGCCGCCCCCGCTCCATGATGTCTACAGCATTGAGGACCTGAAGGAGTTAATCTACGAACTGAAACAGGTCAACCCGCGCGCGGATGTCGGCGTGAAACTTGTTTCGGGTTCGGGGATCGGCACCATTGCGGTCGGCGTCGCCAAGGCCGGGGCCGATGTTATTTACATCGCCGGCGGTGACGGCGGCACGGGGGCGGCCACTCTGGGCTCCATGAAGCACGCGGGACTGCCGTGGGAATTCGGACTGGTGGAAGCCCACAACGCGCTCTGTGAAAACGGAATTCGACAGAAGGTCCGCCTCCGGACGGATGGAGGACTTCTCACGGGCAAGGACGTCATCGTGGCAGCTATTCTTGGAGCGGAGGGATTTGATTTCGGCAAACTGCTGGTGGTGGCGGAAGGGTGTATCATGGCTCGCATCTGCGAAAGGAACACCTGTCCGACCGGAATTGCGACGCATGACCCGAAGTTCAAAGCCAAGTACAGGGGGAACAAGGAAAGGGTAAAAAAGATCCTCACGCTTCTTGCCGATGACGTGCGCGAACATCTTTGCCGTCTCGGCGTGGCCTCGATCGCAGAGTTGGTCGGACGGAAGGACTTTCTTCGCATCGGGCCTGCGCATGAGGCATTCGTCAAGGAGCGAAAACTCGATTTGCGGTTTTTCATCGGAGGCGCCGGCTCCCTGACCGCCAAAATGTCCGGCGGCGCCGAAAATTGGATAGCCCCTTTGAATGCCGAGATCCTCGACGATGCACGCCACGTCCTGGAGAACGGCGGGTCCTTCAAGGGGTCTTATGCGATCAGGACGGCCGACCGGGCAATCCCTGCATTACTGTCCGGAGAAATTGCCCGACGGGTGATGACGGGCCGGCGCTCCGGGCCACCGCGTCCCGCTGTCGGAGAACTTCCGGAGATCGGGTTGACCTTCCACGGCAGTGCAGGCCAGGGATTCTGTGTTTTCCTCGTGGACGGAATTCGCGTCACCCTCACCGGCGAAGCGAATGATTCCGTTTGCAAGTCAATGTCCGGAGGCAGGGTCGTGATACGTCCGCATCCGCGCGTCACCTATCCTCCCGAAGAAAACGCGATCATCGGGCACTGTGCCCTCTATGGTGCGACAGGCGGGACCTTGTTCGTTCACGGCCTTGCCGGAGACCGGTTTGCCGTTCGGAACAGCGGAGCGGTGGCCGTGGTTGAAGGTGCGGGACTCCATGCCTGTGAGTATATGACGCGTGGTACCGTGGTGATCCTCGGGTCGGTCTCTCACAATGTCGGCGCGGGAATGACGGGGGGAGTGGTGTATCTGTTGCGTCAACACGAAGCGTTTGTGAATCGATCCTACCTTGAAGCGCAGCCGATCGAAGAGGGTGACGACACGGAACTGCACGGATTGATCCGGGAGTACTGGAAAGAAACGTCGAGCCGTCGCGCGCAGTCCTTGCTCGATTACTGGCCGGAGACGCGCAATCAGTTTATGCGATGCATACCGAAGGGGAGTGAAGTGTCGGGAGCATCCAAACCACCCTCCGAGCACGTTCTCTCGAAGACCAAGGCGTAATTCGCCGCACCCCCGGAAACCCGAACAAATTGCGGTCGGGATTACAAGACCGATCTTACGAATTTTCAGGGGATCTTGACTCTCCCGCGAACCTTTTCTACTTTAAGCGCCACTAATTCTCGTTCTGCCCTTCACACTTCTCTCACGGAGGATCCCATGCGATTCACTTACGTTGCCGCTTTTGCGGCCGCCCTCTTCCTGTGCTCGTGCGCGCCCCAGCAGCCGGACATGACTGCCTTGAAGAAGACCGTCGACGACTATAACGCCGCGTCGAGGGACGCAATGATGAACGGCAATACCGACAAGGTCTTGACCTACTACGAAGACGATGCGATGGAGATGGCGCCGAACATGGCGATGATAAAGGGAAGGGCGGCGATCAAGGCATTCCAGGATCAAATGTCGAAGGCCGGCGTCAAGGCCACCTCCGTTTCGTTCAATACCACAGACCTTCAGGCGGGCGGTTCTGTGGCCTTCGAAGTTGGAACATACGACATGTCGATGACGATGCCGAACGGCACCGAGATGAAGGATAACGGAAAATATATTGCCCTCTGGCGCCAGCAAGCCGACGGGTCGTGGAAGGTTCATGCCGAGACATGGAATTCCGACATGCCGGTGCCCGGGATGGATCAGATGATGAAGAAGGATGAGATGAAGAAAAAGAAGTAGAGTCGAGGAAAACGGTAATAAACGTTCCGACAGCTCGTGCGTCCCGTCGGTCTTCCAGCCGACGGGATTTTTTTTGCTCTTCAATTGCATGGCTTGTTTGCAGTTCGCGAAAACGCCTTGAAGTCGATTCCGATTGCTTGTTGCGCCGTTGAAAACCGGGGCGCGTTCATCCGGGGAGTCGCTGACCGCGGATCGATAAGTATTAAGGAAGCGTCATGCTGAACTCGTTTCAGCATCTGACGTTCACAGACCCCGAACCTAGTCCGGGGTGACGGTTGCTTGGAAATAGGACACTACCCTCCATTTGCATCTCTCTCCATTTTTCCCTAAAATTCTTCACTATGCTTGAGCAATATTTCCCGATTTTCGTGATGCTCGCGGGCGGGATGGCGTTTGGACTCGTGATGGGAAAATTCAACGAGCTCTTCGGCCCCAAGCGTCCGACAGAAGAAAAACTGTCGACATACGAAAGCGGCATGGAACCGGTTCGGACGGCACGGGAACGATTTCCGGTCAAATTCTATATGGTCGCGATGCTGTTCATCATTTTCGACATCGAGGTTGTGTTCCTCTACCCGTGGGCCGTCAGCTTTCGGCAATTGGGCGCCCAGGGATTCGTGACGATGTTCGTTTTTATCGCCATTCTCATGGCGGGCTACTATTATGTGTGGCAGAAAGGAGCACTTGAATGGGATTAGAAAATGCGCTGGGAGACAGCTTCTTTCTGACGAAGCTCGAGTTTGCGGTGAACTGGTGCCGCAAGAATTCCCTCTTCCCCATGCCCATGGGAATTTCATGCTGCGCCATCGAAATGATGGCTTTTGCCGGTCCCCGTTTTGACGCTGCCCGATTTGGCTCCGAGGTTCTCCGTTTTTCCCCCCGGCAAGCCGATGTGATGATCGTCGCCGGTACCACGACGTTCAAGATGGCGAAGGTTGTCCGAAAAATTTACGACCAGATGGCAGAACCCAAGTGGGTCATTGCCATGGGTGCCTGTACTTCTTCGGGCGGCATGTATCGCACCTATTCCGTGGTTCAGGGAATTGACCTCTTCCTTCCGGTCGATGTGTATGTCGCGGGTTGTCCCCCTCGCCCCGACAATCTGCTCAACGCTCTCATGTTGCTCCAGGAAAAAGTACAGCGCGGCGAAAGCCGGGGAACGGCAACGGTTCGCTCCGCCGAATTCGCGCCGCATGCGACCTGACCCGCAGGCAAAGGGGAGTTCCGGGCGGAAGCTGGATCGTCCACGTGATCGAAGAAGGACTGATACACGGACTTCAATCCCGGAATCAGCCGATCCAAAGTGCCGGAGGGAATTGCCGATGTCGGATACAAGCTCATTTTTCCCACTCATCCGCAATTGATGTCCGGTTATAGTTCCTAGGCCTTCCATGAACCAGGCAATCCTGGAATCTCTCAAAGCCCGATTCGGCGAGGCAATCGTCTCCTCCGGTGAATTTCGGAACGAACTGACGGTCGTTGTTGCAAAGGACCGGATCGTCGATGTCTGCACGTGTCTGAAGGATTCGAAGGAGTTCTCGTTTGACCTGCTCGCAGACTTATGCGGTATCGACATGTATTCGCCGACACATCGGTTCGGCGTCATCTATAATCTTTACTCCCTCACGAACAAGATTCGAATCCGCCTCAAGACGTTTGTCGAGGAGGATGACCCTCATGTCCGGACCGTAACCGGCGTCTGGCCGACGGCGAACTGGCACGAGCGGGAGACGTTCGATATGTTCGGCATTATCTTCGACGGCCATCCCGACCTGCGACGCATCTACATGCCCGAGGAGTTCGAACACTTCCCACTTCGCAAGGATTTTCCGTTGATGGGGATCCCCGGATCGCTTTTCCTTCCCAAGAAATGACGATGGAACCCCGAGTTGCCGAAACCGCACATCGCTCGAAGATTCTGGAAGCGCTCGAGGATCAGAATACGAGCATCTCGTTCGAGGATCCGCTCGAGAGTGAGATGGTTCTGAACATGGGCCCACAGCATCCCGCAACGCACGGCGTCCTGCGATTGCTCGTGAAGCTGGATGGCGAGACGGTTGTGGGATGCGTGCCGGAGCTCGGATACCTGCACCGGGGATACGAGAAGCTTGCGGAGAACTGCTCGTTCCATGAATTCATTCCGCACACCGACCGCCTCGACTACCTGGCACCCCTTTCCAACAACACGATCTACGCTCTAGCGGTCGAAAAACTTCTCGGCATCGAAGCGCCTCCCCGGGCGCAGTACATCCGCACCGTGATATCGGAGCTCGCACGGCTGTCCTCGCATCTTCTCTGGCTGGGGTCGCTTGCGATGGACGTCGGCGCCCTCACCGTCTTCATGTGGACGTTCCGGGAACGGGAGAAACTTTACGACATCTTCGAACGAATTGCCGGCGCACGCTTCACAACCAGCTTTACGCGGATCGGCGGGCTGGCGCAGGACTTGCTCCCGGGTGTCGACAAGATGATCGAGACGTACATTTCCGAATTTCCGGCGAACATCGGCGAATGCGAAGCCCTGCTGAACAAAAACCGGATCTTCGTCGAGCGGACCGACGGCATCGGCGTCATATCGAAAGAAACGGCGATCGCATATGGATTGACCGGACCGGGACTTCGTGCGTGCGGTGTCGAACACGACCTTCGCCGGTCGGACCCGTACCTCGTCTACAAGGACCTGGATTTTGACGTCCCGACATACACCGGAGGAGACACGCTGGCACGGTACTATCAGCGCGTGGCCGAGATGAAGGAAAGCGTCAAGATCGTTCGTCAGGCGCTGGAACGGATGCCCTCCGGCGAGGTGCATGCCTTCAAACCGAAGAAAGTTCTCCCGCGAAAAGAAAGAGTGTATACGCGGATGGAAGAGCTGATCCACGATTTCATGATCGTGAATTTCGGGGTCGAACCTCCGGTGGGCGAGATCTATTTTGCGGGAGAATCATCAAAGGGAGAGCTTGGGTTTTACATTCATAGCAAGGGAGACGGCCATCCGTGGCGCCTGAAGATTCGTTCTCCATCGTTTGTAAATCTCCAGTCCCTTCCCGAACTCATCCGGGGAGCCATGATCTCCGACGTCGTCGCGATCATCGGCAGCCTTGATCCGGTCATGGGCGAGGCAGATAAGTAGAATTGGTAATTTTCGATTTGGTGATTGGGTCATTGATGAAGAGACTGACGTCGATTCCTTTTGTTTGCGGATTTGAAGAGGCTGATGCAGAGCGAGCGTGATGAACCGGTACGAAAAAGATTATAGCGCATCCATCAGACTTATCGCGCCTCCAGTTCCCCAATCACCAGATTAACCACTTACCAAATTCCAAGAACTACTCCGCCCATGTTGTCTTCCGCAAACCTCGAGCGATTCGACGCGCTGAAGCGCCGCTACCCGGAGACCAAGGCGTTGACCCTGCCGCTCCTGTGGATGATCCAGGAGGAGTACGGCTTCATCTCCGAGGAGTCGATGAAATATGCGGCCGGATTACTGGGCGTCCCGTACGGTCACGTTCTCGGGGTCGTTACGTTTTACACCATGTTCCGCTCGAAACCCGCCGGGAAGTACCATATCGAGGTCTGCACAAACGTATCTTGCATGCTCCGGGGATCGGGTGAAATCATGAGCCACCTGGAGGGCAAGCTGGGTATCAAATGCGGTGAGACGACAAAGGACAGGCGGTATTCTCTCGGCGAGGTCGAGTGCATGGGAGCCTGCGGGAAAGCGCCGATGTTCGCCGTCGGTGAGACGTACTACGAAAACCTCGATACCAGGAAAGTCGATAAAATTCTGGACGAGCTTCGATGATGAGCAGGCCATCCGACAGCACGAAGGCCTCATCCTGGTCTCCGGTCATCCTTCCGGATATCAAGGACTACCACAAGATCGACGTCTATCTCGCCAGCGGCGGATACAAAGCGCTGAAGAAGGCGCTCGGTATGAAGCCGGAAGAAGTGACAGACGAAGTGAAGAAATCAAACCTTCGGGGAAGAGGCGGCGCCTGCTTTCCGACGGGGTTGAAATGGACATTCATGCCGAAGCAATCTGCCAAGCCGAAGTACCTCTGCGTGAATGGTGATGAATCCGAGCCGGGCACATTCAAGGACCGCCAGATTTTCGAATTCAACCCGCACCAGCTGATCGAGGGAATTGCCATCGCGTGTTATGCCATGGGGGTTGCGACTGCGTATCTCTACGTGCGTGGAGAATACGCACGATGGGCGAAGATGATGGAGAAGGCCCTCGCGGATGCGTACGCGAACAACTTCGTCGGCGACAAGATCTGCGGAAGCGGCTTTTCGACGAACATCTACATCCACGTCGGAGCCGGGGCTTACATCTGCGGCGAGGAATCGGCTCTCATGAATTCGCTGGAGGGCGATCGCGGGTATCCGCGTGTCAAGCCGCCTTTCCCGGCGCAATTCGGATTGTGGGGATGTCCCACGACGATCAACAACGTCGAAACGATTGCGAACGTCCCCGTTATTATCGACAGGGGATGGGAATGGTATTCGAAGATCGGAACGCCGAAGCATCCGGGTCCGATCCTCGTCGGCGTCAGCGGGCATGTGAACAACCCTGGCGTGTTTGAGATGGCGACCGGCGAGCCGCTCCTGGAAATCATTCACAAGTGGGCCGGCGGCGTTCCCGGCAACAAGCGAATCAAGGCGGTGATCCCCGGCGGTTCCTCGACGATGATTCTCCGGGGCGAAGCCCTCGAGGGCGTGCGCATGGATGCCGATTCGCTGAAAGCTGCCGGGTCGGCGGTGGGCACAGCGGGGGTGATTGTCATGGACGAAGATACCGACCTTATTCGCGTATTGACGCGCATCGCAAAGTTTTATTATCACGAATCGTGCGGCCAGTGTACGCCGTGCAGGGAGGGGACGGGATGGATGTGGAAGATCCTCAAACGCTTCGAGGAATCGCAGGCACGGAAACAGGACATCGACCTGTTGCTCGAAGTTGCGAACAACATCGAGGGGAATACGATTTGCGCGCTGGGCGACGCCGCCGCGTGGCCTGTGCAGGCCATGGTCAAGCGGTTCCGGGACGAATTCGAGAGGCGGACTGTTCCCGAAGCGGCTGGAACGGCTGAGCCGGCCGCAGCTTAATTCGGAAGTGTATTTGTCGAAACCCGCGTGGAGGCCGACTCTGCGCGGGTTTTTTTGTTTTGAGGGAACAGGAACGATGCGTGATCCGTCCAATCGTATGAGGTGGAATCGCACAAGAAGACCGGGATCGGCCGTCCCGGAAAAACTGTGGAGGCACCAGTGGAACTTCACTCATTCGACGGATCGCTCGCCCTTGATCCGCCGCGCAAGTCGTTTGGCGCGGGTGAGAGAAGTTCTGTAACTTCCATCTACCAACACCGAACCCGCGTGCTCCCCGACAGCGCCTCCATCCCTCACACAGAAACCGACCAATCGCTCGCAGCCAAGAGCGACGAAGCCCTCATCACGATGTTCAAGGCGGGCGACCGTCATACCTTCAAGCTGTTGGTCGAACGTCATCAGGATCGCGTCAGAAATCTCATCTTCTCCATCTTTCATGATCCGGCGGTCGTCGAGGACATTGCCCAGGAAGTATTTATCAAGGCATACGAAGCGCTCGACCGATTTCGATTCGAATCCTCCTTCTACACCTGGGTCTACCGAATCGCCGTAAACAAAAGTCGCGACGAACTCCGCAAGAGGAAATTCCGGCGATTCTTCTCATTTCAGAACCTGGACGAAGGCATCGCAGAGGAACTGGAGGCGAGGATCGCGGTCCCTCCGGCCGACCGTGATACGGCGGAACTTGTAACGCTGGGACTCAAGACTCTTCCGGAGAAGTTTCGGACAGCGATCGTGCTGAAGGATCTTGAGGGATTGTCCTACGAAGAAATCGCCGACGTCATGCAATGCGAGATCGGCACGGTAAAATCGCGACTATCGCGGGCTCGCGCAATGCTTCGCAAGGCGCTTCAGCCATTACTGCAGGAGATATGACCGATGAAATCATTGTCACCATCTGAACTTTCCCGTCGCCTCTCTCTTTATATAGACCATCAACTTGGAGACCAGGAACTTCGGGAGGTCGAACGGTATCTCGAGAGTCACCCCGACGCGCGGAAAGAGTTGAAGGAATTGCAGGGTCTCAACGCCCTGCTTCGCGCCCAGAAACGCGTCGCATCGGACGGTGCGTTCTGGACCCGGCTCTCGACGAACCTTGAAGACCGCCTCCGCGAACAACGGGACCTTCTTCCGTTTCCGCGGAAGTACATTCCCCTCGTCTCGTCCCTGGCGGTGGTGGCCGTAATTGCAGGCGGTACGGCGGTCTTTCGAAACCGTCTGCCGATCGTCCATTACCTGACGGCAGGGTCGGGCGCCGTGAAGTCGGCGTACGAACGGGGAATTCTCCAGGGTTCCATCCTCCCGCTCCTTACGAACCTGGATAACAACCAGGTACTTCAGTTTGCCCTGCGCGGCACGCTTCCTCTCGACGCGAAGTCGGAGACCGCCCTCCGGATCGACGAATCTGCAAAAACAGGATATCGCATCGAGGTCGGAAAGACGCCGCATCCGGTCTCGGCGCCGCTCACCATGGATAAATTTTATGCCGACATCCACGCCACGAAGAAGCAGGAATCCACGATCGATTCCATCTTCGACCTGGCGCGGCGGCAACTCCAGGCGTGCGTCCTCGTGGGAGAGCATGACGAGATCGCGATCAATCCGGGCCTCCCGCAGGTGGGCCGTGCGATGGTGTCGGGCATTGCGGCATCGCTGGAGGAACGACAGCGAAACCGATTCGGCAAGCTCCTCGAGCAGGTCGACGCACCCTACACGTTTACGTCGCGTGATTTGCCGGCAGCCGACCCCGAACATGTCTTCGATGTCATCCGGAATGTTCCGCGGCCGGACCAGTTCGTGGTTGTCCCTCCGGATTCGGATATGGCGAGGCGGATTCATGTTGACATTGCCGGCGTCCTGCGAATCCTGGAGCGCATGAAGTCTGAGAACCCTCAAAGCGGCGACTTCCAGCGTGCTCTTGAAGCGCGCCGCGCGAGGTTCGTCCAGCAGTTTTCGCGCGCGTATGCGAGCCGGCTTCCCGGT
>DATJYV010000125.1:0-2429 GCA_035499415.1 Bacteroidota bacterium | reverse complement strand
CCCATGTCGTTCGTTGAACTCCCGTCATCAAACTTCTCAAAGGACTCCCATCACATGCATCCAACCAAACCTCCATCGTCAAAGGATAACGGATTGAATCGAAGAAGCTTCCTGAAGCTCGGCGTCGCGGGCGGAGCTGCCGCCGTCACACTTCCAAGAAGTGTGATGGGAGACCCTCTCCCGCGCGTATCTTCCCAGCCGAGCCCGGCGCCGTTTGAGCTGGACGAGATTACGATCGCAGAACTCTCCGCAGGAATGCAGTCGGGTAAATTTACGGCGGTATCGATTGCAGAAAAATACATCGCGCGAATTGAGGAGGTTGACAGGAAGGGGCCGGCACTCAACAGCATCATCGAACTGAATCCCGACGCCCTGGAAATCGCCCGGTCGCTCGATGCAGAGCGGAAAGAACGTGGGCCGCGCGGTCCGATGCATGGAATCCCGGTGTTGGTCAAGGACAACATCGACACGGCGGACAGGATGGCGACGACGGCGGGCTCGCTGGCGCTGCTCGGGTCAAAACCCCCGTCGGATTCGTTCCTCGTCCAGCAGCTTCGCCGCGCCGGCGCGGTGATCCTCGGGAAAACAAATCTGAGCGAATGGGCAAACATCCGGTCGAGCCATTCAACGAGCGGCTGGAGCGGACGGGGAGGGCTGACGCGCAACCCTTATTCGCTCGACCGCAATTGTTCCGGCTCCAGCTCGGGCTCGGGAGCGGCGGTTTCGGCAAATCTGTGCGCGGCTGCGCTCGGGACGGAAACCGACGGGTCGATTGTGAGCCCTTCCTCGGTCAACGGGATCGTCGGCATCAAGCCGACGGTGGGGCTTGTCAGCCGGACCGGGGTTGTTCCGATTTCGCATTCCCAGGATACGCCGGGTCCCATGGCGCGAACCGTCCGCGATGCGGCGATTCTTCTCGGCGCGCTCGCGGGATCGGACAAGGAAGACAAGGCAACTCTGGATTCCCCCGCCGCCATTCCGCCGGATTATACGAAGTATCTTGAAGCACGGGGATTGCGCGGCGCCCGCTTCGGCGTCGTCCGATTTTATTTCGGGTATCACGAAGGAGTCGATGCGGTCATGCAGCGGGCTCTCGACACGCTCAAGGCCGAGGGGGCCGAGCTTGTCGACCCGGTCGAGATCGAGGGATTTGGAAAACTCGGCAATGCCGAGGATCTCGTCCTGCAGTATGAGTTGAAGGCCGACATGAATGCATACCTCGCACGCCTCGGCCCCAACGCACCGGTCCACACGCTCAAGGATATCATCGAGTTCAACGAGAAAAACAGAAAATCCGAAATGCCTTACTTCGGGCAGGATCTTTTCATAAAGGCGGAGGGCAGAGGCCCGCTCACAAGCGCCGAATACCTTGAAGCTCTCGAAAAATGCAGAAAATTGTTCCGGACCGATGGGATCGACGCTGCGCTCGCGAAGAACAAACTCGACGCTCTTGTCGCTCCAACCGACAGCCCGGCATGGCTCACCGACCTCGTCGACGGCGATCACTTTCTCGGTGGAAGCTCGACGGGAGCTGCTGTCGCCGGATATCCGAGCGTCACCCTTCCTGCGGGATATGTCTTCGGCCTTCCCGTCGGAGTTTCTTTCTTCGGCACGGCCTGGAGTGAACCGACCCTCCTGAAGCTTGCTTATGCGTTCGAACAGGCGACGAAGTATCGCAAGCCGCCGCAATTTCTCCCATCGGTAGACCTGCATGGTTAAGCGTTGAGTGACAATGAAAAGCAGTACGCCACGAAATGCCAGTTTGTCAACGATCCGGAATGCGGAGAGTGAAGTGAAAAATTCATGCGAGTACTCTTGCATCGGAATTTAACGCACATATAGTCATCCCTCCCTCAGGCCGTAATTTCGGCAGCACGAGTGGTTGGATCAAGATGACCAGACTGATGTACTTAATTCATTTGTCACATCATCGTCAGATTCGAATTCCTTTACCGACAAACGATCGTATTCACCCAACCCTCAAATCAGCCTGAATCTATATGAAGAAGTTCGCGTGGCTCCTCCTCCAATGCGCCATCCCGTCGCTCCTGTTGTGTCAGCAGGAAGCATCGCAGGTCTTTCAATCAGCGCGCCCCTTCCTCACCGCTCTCTCGGTCGAGAACCTCGCGGTCGAATGCCGATGGTACGAGGATACGTTCGGATTTCGGACGCTCAAATCCCTGGATTTGCCGGGCCGGCCATCCGTGCGCGTTATCGAGCTTAATCGCATCGCCCTGGAACTGGTTTCTACTCCCGGTTCCCTTTCGCGAACAAGCGTTCTGCCGGACTCAAATGACGCGGCACGGCTGCAGGGGTTCTTCAAGTTCGCCATCCTCGTCGACAATATCGATTCCGTCGCATCGTATCTGCACCGGCGAAATGTCCGATTCCGCGGTTCACCCGTTGCCGATACAAGCTCGGGGTTCAGA
>DATJYV010000124.1:0-3613 GCA_035499415.1 Bacteroidota bacterium | reverse complement strand
CCTTTCTCTCCTTGCAATCGCTGTCGGGATCAAGCACCGTGCGCCCAACAATTCTCGGCCAACGCAATTCCGTTGGCTCGCCGCGCTCATACTTCCGATGCTCATCGTTATCGCGCTCCCGGGCTTCTCGCGCACGGACGGACTTTGTTTCAACCAGCGATATTTTCTGGATATTTTCCCTTTCGCAGCGATTGCGTGCGCTCTTCTGCTCGACGAGATTGGACTGAACACTCAGTCGATCATCGCAGGTTCCTTTTTCGGCCTCATTTCTGTCACGCTCACGTTGAACGTCAGCGTCCCTCTGAAGTATCTTCTCCAACTTTACTTCCCCCTGGCGATTGCATTCGCACTCCTGCTTGCCTGGCTTATCCGCTCACGTCTCCGTTCCACCATCGTCCTCTCGGCCCTTCTGGGGATTTCTGTGGGATATTCCTTCTTCATCCATCTTGAAACCGACCTCGTCGGATCCCGCACCCGACGACACATCAACGAAGCCCGGCTCAACGATTTAATGTCGGCCGTACCCGGTCGCTCCGCGCTGTTCGTGTATTGGGGGAATAAAGATGCGGCGGGACCGCTTCAAATAGATAAAGATGTCGTCATTGTGGACGCGTGGGCCGACGGCGGTACAGACGCGCCACTTCTCGCAGGCGAACTGTTGAAGGCAAAGAGGCGGGTCTTCGTATTCACAAAGGACTTCCCGGATTCTATCCTACAACAACTTCATGAGGCCGGGTCGACAAGAACTGTTTCCGAATCCTCCACCCATTTAGTTGAAATTCTCCCGAGAGAACTGCGGGATCACTAGAAGTTGCATAGAAACACCGGTGACGTTTTGCGAAACTCGGTTCAGCATCTTACGTCCTCGTTCGGTCGAGACCCTGAACCTCAGCCAGAGGCTGATGGGCCTTCGGCCCAAAGCTCATGGTGACGGTGGCACTTTTCTCAAGACGGATTCGAGCGATTCACCTCTTTTCTTTTTCTCCCCAATTCCCTACATTCAGAGACCATCGCGATACGGACAAAGGGGATCCGGCAGACCGGGTCAGTGCCAGAAGAAACTGCGGAGGTGAATCATGCCATCGTACAAGCTCAACGTCAACGGAAAGCAGCACCCGGTGCAAGCGGAAGCTGAAATGCCGCTCCTCTGGGTCCTCCGGGATGTTCTCGGCTTCACCGGAACGAAGTACGGGTGCGGCCACGGATACTGCGGCGCGTGCACCGTGCTTCTTGACGGCGAGGCAATCCGGTCGTGCAGTACTCCTGTCAATTCCGTCGCAGAGAAGAAAGTGACAACGATCGAAGGACTTTCCGCGGCGGGGCTCCATCCTCTTCAGGCCGCATGGGCCGAGGTCGACGTACCGCAGTGCGGCTATTGCCAGTCTGGCCAGATCATGTCGGCCGCCGCTCTCCTCAACGCAAGATCCAACCCGAATGACGAAGACATCGACGCCGCCATGTCCGGCAACCTCTGCCGCTGCGGAACCTACAACAGGGTCCGACGTGCGATCCATCTTGCTGCCGGCAATGGTTCGACGCATGACGTCGGCCAGGGGGGCGGTAAATGAGCGCAACGATGCAGTTGAACCGAAGAGACTTCATCAAAACCGTTTCCGCCGCCGGCGCCGGCCTTGCACTCGCATTCTATCTTCCCGGGGATGAAACCGCAAACGCCGCGCCGCTCCTTGCGGGGGAGGATTTTTCGCCCAACGCGTTTTTACGAATTGCCGCGGATGGCAGCGTACTCATCACCGTCGCGAAAGTCGAGATGGGTCAGGGGGTCAAGACGGCCCTTCCGATGATTGTCGCCGAAGAGCTCGACGCCGACTGGTCGAACGTGACTGTCGAACAGTCCGATGCCCATCCGACAAAGTACGGGAGCCAGGGAACAGGAGGGAGCTTCAGCATTCGCGGGTCATGGCAAATGCTGAGGAGCGCCGGAGCGACTGCGCGCGCGATGCTCGTTCAGGCCGCGGCTCGTACGTGGAACGTGGATCCATCGTCATGCAAAACGGAGAATGGCTGGGTCACGCATCCGTCGGGAAAGAAGGCGTCGTACGGAGAACTTGCCGCACAGGCCGCCGGGCTTCCGGTTCCGACGTCCGTCCCGCTAAAAGACGCTCATGATTTCCGGATACTCGGAAAGAGCACGCACCGTGTCGACACCGCATCGAAATCCAACGGCTCTGCCGTTTTCGGGATCGATGTGCGCGTGCCGGGAATGCTGTTTGCTTCCATTGAACGCCCGCCTGTCTTCGGCGGAAAAGTGAAATCGTTCGACGCATCAAAGGCAAAGTCGGTCGCAGGAGTGCGGGATGTCGTGCAGGTCGAGAGCGGAATCGCCGTGGTCGCCAACTCGACGTGGGCCGCATTCCGGGGACGCGAAGCGCTGACGGTGGAGTGGGACGAGGGAGAATACGCGTCCCAGAACAGCGCCGCCATACGCACGCTATTCGCGGATGCCGTAAAAGAACGGGGCACCGTTGAAGATTACGACGGAGAAGCGGAGGCGGTGTTTGCGTCCGCTCCGACACGGATCGAGGCGGTGTACGAAGCTCCCCTCGTCGCGCACGTCACCATGGAGCCGATGAACTGCACCGCTCATGTCCAGAAGGGCCGGTGTGAAATCTGGGCTCCCACGCAATCGCCTCAGGCAGTCCAAAGCGAGGCGGCCCGGATCCTTGGGCTGCCGCTCGACCGCGTGACGGTGCACATCACACAGGTTGGAGGCGGTTTCGGCCGCCGGCTGGAGACCGATTACGCGCAGGATGCCGTCCACGTCGCCAGACTGGCGGGAGCGCCCGTTCAGGTTGTGTGGAAGCGCGAAGACGATATGCAACACGACCATTATCGTCCCTCCTCCTACAATGTGTTGAAAGGAGGACTTGATGCCGCCGGAAATCCGGTGACGTGGCTGCATCGCGTTGCAGGCCCGTCGTCACACGGATTGGTCGTCAGCGGGTCGACGCCGCCGTACAACATCCCGAACTTTTCAATCGACTCCCACATCAAGGAAACAGGAGTCCCCATCGGTCCGTGGCGGTCGGTGGGCCCGTCGTTGAGCACGTTCATCGTCGAGAGCTTCATCGACGAGCTCGCGCATGCGGCGAAGAAAGACCCGTTTGAATTCCGCCGCGGTCTTCTCACCAAGTCCCCCCGCCTGAAGCGCACTCTCGAGGCGGCCGCCCAGCATTCTTCCTGGCGAACGCCTCTGCCGGGAGGAATGGGAAGGGGAATCGCATGCATCGAAGGTTTTGGGAGCACCCTCGCACATGTCGCCGAAGTTTCTGTGGACAAAGACGGCTCGTTCCGCATCCATCGCATCGTTTCCGTGATCGACTGCGGTCCGGTCGTCAACCCGGACGGCGTGGCAGCCCAAATTGAAGGTGCCGTTGCGTTCGGCCTGTCTGCGGTCATGAAGGACGAGATTACGATCGACAAAGGGCGCGTCGTGCAGAGCAACTTTAACGATTACTCCATCCTCTCGCTGCCCGAGATGCCGAAGGTCGAGGTCCATATCATCCCCAGCAATGAATCGATCGGAGGACTTGGCGAGACAGGCGTGCCGGCCATTGCGCCGGCGCTTTGCAACGCGCTCTTTGCGGCAACGGGA
>DATJYV010000123.1:0-5629 GCA_035499415.1 Bacteroidota bacterium | reverse complement strand
TTGTCCGCAATCGTTTCCGGGTCGAAGACGACAACATCGGCGTAGAATCCGGGCTTGAGAATTCCCCGCTCCTTGAGTCCAACCCGGGTTGCCGGTTGGGAAGTCATTTTTCTGACCGCCTCCTCCAGGGTCAGGATTTTTTCATCTCGAGCGTATTTTCCGATCGCCCGAACAAACGCGCCATAAGCGCGCGGATGCGGCTTTCCTTCGGAAAGCGGTCCGTCGGTCGCTCGCGCGTTCGCGTCGGAGCAGAAGCTCACCCAGTTCTGTCCCATCGCAAACCGCAGGTCCTGCTCGCTCATCGAAAATGTAATCTTCCCCGTCCGGGACGAATCTTTGAGGATGAAATCGAACAGTGCATCGTACGGGTCCTCGTTCCAGGCCTTTGCGACCTCGTTGAGACGCTTTCCCTCAAACTCTTTGAGCTGCGGATTAAACGTCTGGGCGATCAGGATTCCCTCAAAATTCACACCCAGCCCCGCGTGGGATCCCGTCAATTCCGCCCGAATCTTTTCCCGCGTCTCCTTATCCGCGAGCCGCTCCAGAAGCTTCGCTCTTCCGCCGGCATGCGCCCAGCCCGGAACCGTCGCGTCGAGCGAATTCGAGCTTGCGATGTACGGATAGAGATCCGCCGTCATATCGATCCCTTCTCTCCTGAGCGACTCGATCTGCCGCACGACATCCGGCATCTTCCCCCAATTTTCATATCCCGCCACCTTGAGATGCCAGATCTCGACCGAACAATGCGCCGCGCGGGCGATGTCCGCGGCCTCGTAGATTGCTTCCGCTTCCTTACCTTCATCCCCCTCATCACGAATGTGCGAGATGTACATGCCGCCGTATTCCGCCGCCGCTTTTGCGAGCTCGATCAATTCCTGCGTTTTTGCGTATGTTGCGGGGGCGTAGATCAGCGAGCTGCTGACGCCAAGAGCCCCCTGCTTCATCGCGTCGCGCACAAGCTCCTTCATCTGATCCAACTCCTGCGGTGAAGGATCCCGCTCGTCGTAACCGACGACGTACGCGCGCACTTGCGTTGCTCCAACAAACGACGCCAGATTGATCGCCGATTTGTTGGACGAAAAACGCCGCCAGTATCCCTCAAAGTCATCCCAGTTGACGGTCAGCTTGTATTTTTCGAGATACGGCGCCATCTCCGTCCTGATCCTGTCGTTCACCGGCGCGACCGATCCTCCTTCCCCCGTCACCTCCGTCGTGACTCCCTGTGAAATCTTGCTCATGGCACGATTGTCCACGAGGATCGACATCCCCGACTGGCCCAGCATGTCGATAAATCCCGGCGAGACAATTTTTCCGGACGCGTCGATGCGTCGGGTCGCAGATGCGGAGGCGAGTTTTCCGATGGCGACGATCTTGTCTCCCCGTATCCCGACATCGCCGTAGTACCATGGGTCACCCGTTCCGTCAACGATCCTGCCGTTGAGAATGAGGACGTCGTACCGGTCGTTCGAATGTCCGCATGACAGTCCCAACAACCCCGCGATGCAGATTGATGCAATGGCGATCTTTTTCATGTCCGTTTCCTTTTCAAATTCTCGATCATTCCGTCCCGCGTACGGGTTCCGGCCGGGCAGACATCCGATCCCACAATATTATAAGCTTCGGGGCCGCAATCAGTCCGACGAATGCCACGGCGACTCCGATGACGGCGTCTGTGACGTAGTGGTATCGTCCGTAAAATGTGGAAACATACAACGACAGAACAACCGGGGTCATGACGTAAAACGAGGGCCGATGGTAGCGATAGGCCATTGCCCACATGATCGTCGCGGCTGCACAGTGAGGGCTCGGGATCGTCCCTCCGACGTAATGCAGCTTCGAGCGCATGAGCTCGCCAAGCGTCGTCCAAACGTATCCCTTGAGGGGAACGCTGTAGAGCTTTCCGATCGTGGCCATCGGCCCCGCGACAGGGAACAGCATGAAGCCGATGTCGCAGAAAATATTTGTCAGCCCGAGCGTGAAGAAATAATCCTCCATCGCCAGCTCGCCGCGAAGGTAATAGATGATGCCGCAAAGGACGGGATACATCGGAACGTAGATGACGTAGGAGAACATCATCCATTCCGTCAGCCACGGTTTCGTGAAATCTTCCAGCCACAACGTCGGCTGAACCCCGAAGACATACTGCTCGGCGTCGAGCACGTAGTAATCGAGCCAATCGTGGAAGAGAATATGCTGAAGCTTGTCGACGGCCTCGAAAAGATACGCATACGTCAGCGTTACGGCCGCGACACGGAGAAAGAATTTCAGAAATTTCCCGCGAACGTTCCGCGAGAAATGCACAAACAGCACGTACACCAGGCCGACGGCGACGTTCTTCACGACGAGGACGGACCATCCCTCGACACGCGGGAAAAAGCAGACCGCAAGGGCCGAAAAGAGTGCGAGCGTGGCGAGGATCAGGCCGTCCGTCGCTTTCAGCCGAATGACGCCGACGGCGATCTCCTTGTTTGTCATGTCACCGTGCGTAGCAGATGAAAAGGTCGAGCGAAACGCCGAGGAGCCAATGGAGCAGAAGCACGCAGAGAATTGAGCGGCTGCGCAGCGTCACGATTCCCCAGACGATGCCGCCAAGAATCGAGCTGAAGATCTCGCCGTCCGGTTTTCCGATGTGGAGCAGGCACGATGCGAGGGTCTGGAGAAGCACGGCGTTCCAATCACCGAACCGATCTCTCAGGCCAAAAAGCATGAACCCCCGGAAATAGATTTCCCACCCGATATAAAAAAGGAGATAGGTGGCGGCATGGGCGGCAAACAATCCCGGGGATGCGCCGGCTCCCTTGAAGAGGGGATATTCCGCCTGGAATTGCGCCATCAGAGAAGAAGGGTACGTGGAGAGGATCATAATGGGCGCGAGGACTGCAAACGCCCTGAGGCCGAACTGCCAGTCTCCGGTCTGAAGTCCGTACGAAGCGAATGATTCTTTGAAGATGAATTTTATGATCGCGAGCGGAACGATGCCAAGAAGGAGAAAGGCGGATGCAAAGGTGTAGAATTCGGCGGAGCGGAGTGGATTATCCCACAGGATAACGAGGGAAGAGAGATTGTTGAGAAAGAACGGCCCCGTGCCGTAGTATTTCCAGGCGGTGAGAATGAACGGAGAGAGAAGAAGGATGATGGTCGCTTTTTTGCTTTCCCCTTGAAACCACGAGGCCGAGAACAACGGAATTGGGGGCGCGGTCATTGCCCGGGCTTTCGCTGTTGAATAATCCAGTCGTACGTCATTCGAATTCCGTCCGCGAGCGGTGTGATTGTATATCCAAGCTCGCGTTCAGCTTTCTTGCTCGAATATGCCCAATCCTGCAGGTACGTTTCGACCCAACCGGGCGTGATCTGCGGGTACCATCCGAACCATTGTGCCTTCAGCTTCTCGAATCGGCCGTAACCCATTCCGACGCCGGGAGGCAGATTCACCTGGAAGTGTTTTTTTCCGCTTGCCTTGTCGACAAGTTCAAAAATTCTTCGGAGCGACGCATTTTCGCCTCCAAGGATGTAACGTTCGCCAATTTTCCCCTTTTCCATCGCGAGAATGTGGCCCCGGACGAGATCGTCCACGAACACATAGTTGCCGACATTGATGCCGTTATTGAGCAGGACCGGGACCTTCCCGCGGTCGTACATGTCGATCATGAGACTGACGGAATTGCCCTCGGTCAGTTTCCCGGGACCATAGACACGGGTGGGATTGACTATGACGACCGGCAGTTTTTTCGAGGCAAGGTTGAGCGCCTCCCGTTCCGCGACCGCCTTGCTCTCCTCGTATTCCGTGTAATATCGTTCCGTCATCCTTACGGATTTCTCGCTTCCAACCTGACCCGGAGGCGTAGGTCCAAGAGTCACGATCGTCGATGTGAAAACGATTTTCCTCGCGCCGACCGATTTCGCCGCTTCGAACACATTGTGCATGCCGTCGACATTTTGTTCGAAGTACACTTTGCGGTCGGGGGCCCAATTCTTGGCGTAGGCAGCCAGGTGGTAAACGCGGGTGCATCCCTTCATTCCGCGAACGAGCGAGCCGCGGTCGAGAATATCGCCTTGCACGATCTTGACCGATTCATGCTGGAGCCCGTCCCTGTTGCTCGTTGAGCGCGAGAGGGCGTTGACCTGGTAACCTTTTTTGACGAGCGCGTTGACAAGTTTGGTACCGATGAAGCCGGTGGCCCCGGTGACGAAGACGCGCTTTTTCTGTGGCATGTGGTGGTAGGGTCGGATGGGAGAAAGTAGGGAAAATTGCGGCAAGAGACAAAGGAGGCCGGGAGAAAATTCGAAACACGAAATCCTGGATCCGAAAAAAGCGCCAACGCGCTAAAATCCGACCTGCAAAATGGCGGATCGTCGTTTTAGATTTCGGTCATTACCATTTTGAATTTCCTTTGGATTTCATGCTTGGGAATTCGAATTGGGTCCTCGGGGACGCGCTCTTATTTCACGATCGGCTGGTCCGAGAACCTCAGCTTCGAGCTTACAACGATTTGACCCTCCTCAACCCGCAAGTTCTGATTGACGGGAGCGATATAGACCGTTTTTGTCTGATCTCCCGGAAGGTTGACGAGCACACTCGGCTGGACGGGCTGAGGTCCGGCAAATTCGAATTCGGGGCGGTAAAATTTGGAAATGTCGACGTCGGTGATGTGCACTTTCTTGCCGAACAGTTTTGCGTAGACCTCGAATGACGCCTTGAGCACTTTTACGGAAATCCTGTTTGTCCGTTGATCGTATTTGATTTCGACATCGCCGGTTGCAACGGAGCCGTACGAGAGCGGACCGACTTTGATGCTCGCATCGGCAATGAACTGGGCGTTGTCCTTCCCCAGCTGGATTCGGGCGTTGCGAACCGACCACGTATACTCTCCCTTCAGCCCGAGCACATTGTACGGGCCGACGCCGCTCACGGGCCCGACGGCATCAAGAAATCCGTTCAACGTGCTCTGCCGGACGATGACGATGGCATCGGGGGCCTGGGAGTAAGCGATGGAAGAAGAGATGAGGATGGCGGGAAGGATAAACAACTTTATGGCGCGCATATAGAATACTTATGATGAGTGGATGAGTAAGTTGCCCGGGAAAAATACGAAAGACCACAATCGAAATTTGAAAACAAGCGCGAAAGAAACAAATCTCAAGCGTCGAATACCAATTCACAAACAATCTTCAATGAGCGAAATCTCAATGTCCGGTGAGGCCGTGGGCGTCTCTCCCTTTTCGTCGTTCGAACTTTGAATTTGCTTGTGATTTCGTGCGTGATGTTTTACAGTTTTTCCATTCTCCTCAGAAACTCTCCCAACGCATGCAAATGGTCCACGTGATCCTGCGCGGAATTTCCCGCGAAGCCAAGGACCAGGAATCGGCCGGAGCCCGCCTCGCTCGTCTGCTGCATTCCGAGAGGGCCCCACATCAGGACTGCTTTTCTACGCATGCCGAGCGTCCGAAGAATCGCGTCGGTCGCTTCCGTTGTGCTGACGAATGTACCTGGAAATATTTCGGAATGGGTGATCAAGAATTGCTTTTTTGAATCGGGTTTAGCCGCTTCCGCCGCGAAATCAAGGAACGCCTGAATGTGAGTTGAATCGATGGTCCCGCCATCCGCGAGATCTCTGCCTTCGGGAACGTA
>DATJYV010000122.1:0-8032 GCA_035499415.1 Bacteroidota bacterium | reverse complement strand
CGCCCGTCACGGGCGGTTCCGTATCGTCGCGGATGGATTTGACAAACTGTTCCAGTTCGAACCGCAGGGCGTTCACGTCCCGCACCTCCGGCTGTTCGTAGACGATCACGCGCTTCTTCTGCCCCTCGTCGATTTTTCCCAACAGGACTGTCGACTTCGCCGTCGGGTCCGATTCATCCTGAAGGCGGAACACCTCCGCCAGGCCCTGCGCGAAGTCGATGGAGATGTATGCATCCTGCTGGAAGAGGCGCATTTTGCGCATTTTGTTCTGCGAGATTCTGCTCGCGGTGACGTTTGCAACACATCCGTTCGTAAACTGGATCCGCGCGTTTGCAATGTCGGCACTGCGTGAAACCACGGCGACGCCGTTCGCGTCGATCCGCTTCACCCGTGACTGCACGAGACTCAGGATCACATCGATGTCGTGGATCATCAGGTCAAGCACCACCGCGACATCGGACCCGCGGGGGTTGAACTGCGAGAGCCGGTGCGATTCGATGAAGAGCGGGCGAAGCCGGTACGACTCGAGCGCAAGGATGGCAGGATTGAATCGTTCGATGTGCCCGACCTGGACCTTCAGCTTCCGCTTCCGCGCCAGCCGGATGATCTCCCGGCCTTCACGCCCCGTCGCGGCGATGGGTTTTTCGATGAGTACATGGGCGTTCCGGCGAAGCGCCCGGAGGGCCACAGATCGATGCGCCTTTGTCGCGGTCGCGATGCTGACGGCCTGGACTTCGCGGAGCAGGTCGTCGACGTCCGCGAACACCCCGCAACCCAACTCACGTGCGACCGCCTGAGCCCGTGCGCCATCGATATCATGGACGCCGACAAGTCGCACGCCGGGGAGGTCGGAATACATCTTCGCGTGGAGACTGCCGAGATGGCCGACGCCGATCACGCCGACGTCGAGAACGCTGGTCATGTCGTCACCCTCGCATCACGGAGCCGTCGGGGTACTGCCCCCCGGTCCCTGTTTCTGTCCGAACCGAACGATGCGGTCGAATCCCCCGTAGCGCACGTCGTGGTAGTAGACGAGTGCCGTGTAGAGATTGACGGTTTGCCAATCGTTTCCTTCCGTGTCAAATGCATCGTTGCCATCTTTTGCGTATTCGTAGTCGTACGCCCCGCGGCGAAGATTCGCGCGGAGAATGTACCGCCTGTTCGTTTCATCATAACTCATCCTCCATTCCGCCGTCGGCTTCCAACCGTTGAAGTCGCCCAGGACGTACAGCGGAGCGGGATCCTGCTCATCGCGCAGGAAATCGAACTCAAACTGCAGCATCTCCGCATACCTGCTGCCGGTCACGAGAATCGATGTGCCGTTGAAATCCGGCCCTCCCTGGTGAAGGTACCTGCTCACATCAGGGCCGTCGACCGAACGGAGAAGAGAACCGGACGGATACAGGTCGATGTTCGTCAGATCCAGCCGGCGATATTCATTCCCCGCAGGAACATTGTCGTGCACGAAAACAAGCCGGTCCGTCGTCAGTCCCTCGACGAACGTGTCCGGATTCCGGTCGTCGACGTCAATAATATACGGAAACTCCGTCTCACGATTTTTGACTATGGCGACGGTTCGCACGCCGCTCGGCATCACCCCTTCGGGGTCGGTGGGATTTCGCGGCGGCACGTTATACGAGACAACAATCTCGTTGACTCGATTCCGCGGAGCTGTCTCTGAAGGCCGAAGAAAATTATAGACGCGGACCGATTCGTCATCTTTCGTTTCGGCGACGTAAAATTTTCCGCGGCCGAGGGGCTCCGTCCCGTCCTCATCCCAGACCTCGAAGATGTAGTTTCCCGAATAACGGAATTGCTCAATACCCGGAGGTCCGGGCAGTTGCATGGAGTAACTGTACGTGTACGTATGAACGCCCGCGGGAGAGGGAGTGAATGCAAGGGGGAACTTGGTAAAATTTCGAAGCTCGTCGTTGATGAAGACGTTGTTCGTCCTCTCCCAGTTCGCGTCGCAATGAAATACCTTCACCTGAAAGTTCGGGGGATTCGTTTCGTCGACATCGAACGTTATGGTGATGGGCGAGCCCGCGAGCAGAGTGACAGGAAAGGAGGACGGACCCGATCCCGACACGCGAAGCGATTGTATGCGGCTGGACAGAATCTCCTGGGCGTTGCAAACTCCGACCGCCGCGGCAAGAATCGCCCATCGCAGCGTCATTTGACGGTCCGATAGAGTGTGTAATAGACGGGTTGCGGGTTCCGAATGGCGAGCCCGGGAAATTCGGCGCTGATGACGGGGCGGAGTGAATCGCTCGTCAGCCGTTCGCGAATGCTTGCGCGGTCGACGACAAAATCGGGGCGCAGGAGGCGGCGATAGCGGCCCGAGACCATCCCCTGGTCGTACGTCAGCGGCCTGAACGCTTCGCGGAGCTCGGGGGAGATGAGCCCCGCCGGGTCGTAGATCGTCCTGTCCGAAACATACCCCAGGAGGCCGACATCGGGTGCGACGACGGTTGCCTCGCGTGGAGAGTTTGTGCGGAGCCAGTAAGCGATGGGCCGGATGCACTGGTTCATCCCGGCCGTAAAACCGACGACGTGCGGGACAACCTGGGAACGGTAGATGTAGGTGTTCTGGACCAGGGAGAGTATTGCCACGGCCAGCAGAACCCGACGCATGACCGCAGGGGCAATCTTCCATCCCTCCTCAATCCTTTTCAATCCCCAGAGCGCGTACAGAATGATGAGCGGCGTCACCGGAAGGATGTAGCGCGAGAGGACCTGTACGTCGCGGACGACATACGCGACAAGGAGGAACACGATCCAGACCATCGGAAAGGCGATGTCCCAGAGGTCGCGAAACCCGGCTTTCGAAACGACGAGCCAAAGGGTGACCAGGAGGACAAGAATCGATGTCGCCTGCGTCGTGCCGAGAATGGCCGCGATGTCGAAGATCGAGGCAGCCACGTGGCGGATGTCAAACGCTCCCCCCGATTTTGAAGCGAGGGTATTGGGGATGATGGTGCCGAACTGCGCATACGAGTACGCAAGCCATCCCCCGACCATCAGGACATAGATCGTCGGGGCGAGGAGGAGATAGCGGACGGGCGCACGGTGCCGCCGCACGTCGATGAAGTTATCGAGGACGAGCACGGCGAACAGGATGATGCCTTCGGGGCGCACGAGGGTCAGGAGTGCGCACGTAAAAAACGCGAGATAGTAATCGCGATGGAAAGCGTACCAGACGGTCAGCAGGCCGAGGAGAATTGCGAGGGATGTTTCCATCCCGGAGCTCGACCATCGGAGGAGCCAGGCATCGAACGAAAAAATCCACGCCGCAAAGAACGCGTAGAGCCGGTCTTTGATGATGACGACGGCAAGAAGCTGGAGGAGTACGATGGAAAAGCTGGCAAAAATGATGTCAAACGTCTTGGCGACGACGTATGGGTCGAGGCCGAGGCGTTCCCCCGCCGCAAGGAGCGCAACCCAGAGAGGCCCGGTAACTCCGAAGGTCGGGATTCCGGCATTGAAGCTGAATCCGGAGCCTCCCGCGAGGTTCTTCGCAAATTGAAGGTAAATGTACGTATCGTCGGGGGTGTAGCGGAAATGCATGATCGCCGTGAAGTAGAAAATAAGGACGGAAATGCCGAGGCCGTATCTCATGACGGCATTCCAGACGAGAGGGAGATGAGGATCTTCGACGAGCAGCGGCTGCGAGTTCATGGCAGGCGTTCAAGCCACCGGGAGAATTCCTGCACGTCGTGAAAGAGATAATCGGACTTCATTCGCATCACCTGGTCTTTTGAGTACGAGTCCCAAAGCACGGCCGCGACCGCTACGTGCGCGTCGTGTGCGGCTTTCACGTCTCCGACGGAATCCCCCACCATGAGCGCCCGCTCTTCGTGGACGTGGAAGTGTTCGAGGATCTTGCGGATTCCGTCGCCGGAAGGTTTGTGGTTCAGCACATCGTTGCCGGTAACGACGAAGTCAAAATACCGGCCGATGCCGAATTCTTCCAGGGATATGGTCGTCGTATGCTTCCCCTTGCCGGTAAACAGGGCGATCTTTTTCCCCCGTTTCTTCAGCCGAGCCAGCGCGTCTTCAATACCCACGTGGAGCCGTGCAAGCGTGCGATGTTGAGAGCGATAGAAGGCAAGGTAGTCTGCCATTGCCCGGTCGATCACATCCTTCCCCACCACCGCGAGGAGCGCATCCTCTTCGGGAGGGCCGAACATTTTCGTAATCTCCCCCTCGGAATACTCCCTGCCGCGGTACTTCCGGGCAATATAATTGAACGAATCGTAGATCAGCCGATTCGTGTCCGATACCGTCCCGTCCATGTCGAAGATGAAACAATCGAACTCTTTCAATCCCATCTCTCCCGCTTATAATAAAAGAGGCGTCGACAACCGACTTCGACGCCTCGCACTCATTTTCCGTTGCGCTTCCCCGTCGGGCGCACTTCGTGCCGTCAGCCCGGAGCGTCAGGCGACGGTAACCTCCCGGGAAAGGTAGACATCCTGAATCGCGTTGAGTATTTGGACGCCGTCCTTCATCGGCCGCTGAAAGGCCTTCCGTCCCGAGATCAGACCCATCCCCCCCGCACGTTTGTTGATGACAGCCGTTCGGACGGCTTCCACGATGTCCCCCTCGCCCGATGAAGCCCCTCCCGAATTGATCAGCCCGGCGCGTCCCATGTAACCGTTGGCCACCTGGTATCGCGTGAGGTCGATCGGATGGTCGCTCGTCAGTTGCTCGTAAACTTTCTTGCTCGTTTTGCCGAAGTTGAGAGCCGTGTAGCCGCCGTTGTTCTCGGGAAGCTTTTGCTTGACGATGTCCGCTTCGATCGTCACCCCCAGGTGATTGGCCTGTCCCGTAAGGTCGGCTGCGACGTGGTAATCTTTTTCCTTTGTCTTGAACGCCGCGTTTCTCGTGTAGCACCAGAGAATGGTAGCCATTCCCAGCCGATGTGCACGATAAAATGCCTGGCTGACTTCCCAGATTTGGCGCCGCGATTCCGCCGATCCGAAATAAATCGTGGCCCCGACGGCGGCCGCGCCCATATCGAATGCCTGCTCCACGCTCGCGAACAGCGTCTGGTCGTAGGTGTTGGGGTACGAGAGGAATTCGTTATGGTTGATCTTGAGGATGAACGGAATTTTGTGAGCATATTTCCGAGCAACCGCGCCGAGAACGCCGAGCGTTGAGGCGACGGCGTTGCAACCTCCCTCGACCGCCAGACGCACGATATTTTCCGGCTCGAAATACTGCGGGTTGGGGGCAAACGATGCCCCGGCCGAGTGTTCAATGCCCTGGTCGACGGGGAGAATCGAAAGATACCCTGTGCCGGCGAGTCGTCCGTGGTTGAACAGCTGTTGCAGACTTTTCAACGCGGGGATCGGACGGTCCGATGGCCCGTAGACCCGTTCCACGTAGTCCGGTCCCGGCAAAAAGAGCGACTCTTTGGGAATCGTCTTGCACTGGTGCTCGAGCAAAAGCTTCGCCTCCGCTCCCAGCAGTTTCGCAACATCAGTCATGGGTCAAGCTCCAAGTCAAGATGAGAAATCGATGGTTGAGGATTGATGGATGAAATGAGCCCGAAAAAGACGGACTGCAGACATCAATATATCAATCGCTCGCGTCGATTGCAACGGAAGAACCGGAGAACCACCGGCGGGTATTCGCGAAATCGAGAATGCTACGGGCTCAGCTGAAGATTGATGACGCCGAGAAATGTGTCCTTCTGTCTTGTGACGGTGACGCCGGAGATGACCGTATCGCGAAAAGCCGAATAGCCGGGAATGATGTGCACGTCGTATACCGCTTCCGGAATGTCGACGAGGACAAAGGTGCCGTTATTCGGGTCGGCATACGCTGTGACGGTATCCGCGCCATCGAGCGTGAAGACGGTCGACAAGGAGTTCGATGGGACGATGCCTCCGCTAATCGAGCCTGAAAGGAGCGTTTCGCGCACGCGGATCACGGGCTGGAGCGTGTACTGCGTCGGGCTCGTCTGGGTGACGGACTTCAGCGCATTGAAATCGAACGTCAGTTGATACTGGAGGTCCTGGTCGATCGTGAAGGGGAAATTGATGATGTACCCGTTCGCGAGGTCCGCCGGCAGGAGGAGGTCTCTTCTCACGCCGTCGACGACGACGAACGAGAAACCGAAGTGAACGTTGATCTGGTCGTAATCGCCGATGGGGGCGTTGGCAAACACCAGAGTGTCGCTCACGCCGTTCCGCAGATGGAGAAGCTCGTACGTGGAGGTTTGGTCGTTCACCACGGTCCATCCGTTTTCCGCGCTGAATTGTTTTCGATGAACTTCGACCCGCTGAACCACGACGTCAATTTGGTCGTATGTCGCGGGAGCGTCGATGAGTTTGATGTTGATCTGGCCGACGTAGTCCGCACCCGTGCCGCTTCCCGATTTCGAACAGCCAAGCCCCGCCACGAGACAGAGGGTCACGACGCTGACGCCCGTGGTCGAAATCATCTTTTTGGACTGCATGCGAATTCTCCCTCCCGAAAGTTCATGTGTTACTGCAAGGTGGATCATACTTCGGACATCCGCCTTGCCGCACGTCAACGACCTTGTAAATCGGACCTTTTCTCTCTACTTTGGAGCAGTGAAAAAACAGCTTGTTTTGCGCAAGAACGAGGAACGGCGTATCAACGCCGGTCATCAGTGGATTTTCAGCAACGAAATCGCTTCGATCACCGGGGATCCGCAGGCGGGAGATATTGTCGAGCTTTCCCGCTCCGACGGCCGCTTTCTGGGGCTTGGTTTCTACAACCCTCATTCCCTCATCGCATACCGCCACCTCACGCGACAGCGTGAGGAGATTTCGACGGACTTTTTCCGCGGCCGGATCGAGCGCGCGTACGCCATCCGGAACATGCTCTTTCCGGAGGCAGATGCATTCCGGGTCGTGCACGGCGAAAGCGATTACCTGCCCGGGTTGGTCGTCGATAAATATACGGATTATTGTTCTATTCAGACACTCTCGGCCGGGATGGACAGCCGGCTGCCGCTCATTGCGGACCTCCTTGAATCGACTCTTCATGTGCGGGCGATCGTCGAGCGGAACGATGCTCCCGTGCGGCTGCTCGAGGGGCTCGAACAGCGCAAGCAGGTTCTGCGGGGAACCCTTGCCCCTTGCACGATTCATGAGGGGGGCATTGCGTATTCAGTCGACCTTCTGCAGGGACAGAAAACCGGTTCATTTCTCGACCAGCGCGAAAACCGGCTCGCGATCCGGAGGTACGTCCGGAATGCGTCCGTATTGGATTGTTTTTGCAATGAAGGAGGGTTCGCTCTCAATGCCGCGGCCGGCGGGGCAAAACAGGTCCTCGGCATCGACAGTTCCGAACGAGCGATCCTGCAGGCCCGGACGAATGTTAAACTAAACGGATATACGAATATCCAATTTGAGGTTGGGAATGTGTTCGACCGGCTGAAGGAGTTGCTCGCCGCCGGCGACGTTTATGACCTGGTCATCCTGGACCCTCCTTCGTTCACGAAAAGCAGGAGGAATGTGACAACCGCCCTGCAGGGATACAAGAGCATCAACATGCACGCAATGCGATTACTCCGACCGGGAGGCGTCCTCCTCACGGCCTCGTGCTCTCACCACATCACTGAAGAGGCGTTCATGCGCGCGATCGGAGAAAGCGCGATTTCGGCTCGCCGGAGCGTCCGACTCCTTCAATTCTGCGGCGCAGCGCCGGACCACCCCGTACTTCCCGGAATGCCGGAGACGGCATACCTGAAGCTGGCGATCCTGTCGGTCGACTGATGATTTGCCTTTCGGTCGTGCACGATGTATATTTACATGATGCGGACGGCCGAAGCGAGTGCGTTGAATGGAAGGAATCCCCCAATGAATAAGTTCTCCCGACGGCGTTGGGCCCTGGCTCTCATTGTTGCTGTCCCTTTTTTCGCGCACGGACAGTACACCCAGAAGAACGATTCGAGCATCGTCTTTAAACCGTCGAACCCTGATTTCATTGTCAAGTCGAGCTTCCGTCCGATGGTGGATGCGTGGGGTCTCGACTTGTTCATATCGGATAATGG
>DATJYV010000121.1:0-3107 GCA_035499415.1 Bacteroidota bacterium | reverse complement strand
ACGTCCTTGATTCGTATGTCGCCCCCCGCCGTCCGCGCGGAGACTGTTCCGGTCGCACCTTTCAAATCTATCCCGCCTCCCGCCGTGCTCATGTCGACGCGACCGCTCACTCTCCCCATCTTGATGTCTCCTCCCGCCGTCGAGACCCGTGCCTCCCCGCCGACATCTCCCACCTCGATGTCGCCACCCGACGTGCGCGCCGTCAACGCCTTGCCGACTTTGTCCACACGGATTTCCCCTCCCGATGTGCTGACGTCCACTTCACCACTCACCGTACCCAGCTGGATATCTCCCCCCGAGGTTTTCAAATATCCGTCTCCCTTGATATCTCCCGCCTCAATGTTTCCCCCCGAGGTCGACATTTCGACCGGTCCGACAATATTTTTGAGCTTGATGTCTCCCCCCGCCGTCGTGCCCGTAAGCTTCCCTGTGAGTGTGCCGCTCACTTCGAGCGAACCCCCCGAGGTCTTCAGGTCCACGTTGAACTGCGAGGGAACGTCAATCTCAAATCGGACGTCGCCTCCGCCATTGTAGCGCCACTTGGGCCGATAGCTCACGTGAATCGAGTTGTCGCTCTGCGTCATTTTCAAACGGTCGAGGTCTTCATCGTCGATACCTTCGACGCTTACGCGCACTTCATTCTTGTCCCAGGGATTTATCTGAATATCTCCAACTCCTGTGGACACTTCGAGATTGCCTCCTTTGGCAACCGTAAAGGATTTCGTGCGAGCTCCCTCGTCTCCATCAGCCGCACGGCCGACCGAGAAGAGCAGGAACGCAAAGAGAAACGGGATGGATGATCGGATGGCATATTTCATGGCGCTTTAACCTCCTCGAGAGCTGCTTTTGCTTTAATGCGGACGTAGTTATTCTCATCCGCCGTTACGCGATCGCGCAGGCCATTGAGCAGAAGGTCCCGCGTCGACCCGGCCGCGAACTTGGAAGGTTCGAGGCTGTTGATGGCTGCGATGCGCATGCCGGTATTGTTCTCATGCTTCAGGACGTAGAGGATCGCCTCTGTTGCTTCCGCGTCGGGCAGATATTGTTCGAGCGCTTTCAGCGCTTCCTGCCGGACGCCGAGATTATGGTCGTGTTTGACCGCCGCGATGACGGCCGCCTTGACCTCCGCACCCATCGGCTGTTGCTTCCCGCTGTGCTCGGAGATCGCATTGACCGCCCGGAGGCGCATCCCGGGATTCCTGTCGTCGACCAACGCCCGCGCGAGGACTTTCTGCACATGCTCGTCCGACATGTTCCCTCTGATACGGACCGGCGTGACGGAATCGAACGTGAACTCGACTTCGCCCGTGACCGGGTCCCGGGTAATGATCTGCACGTTGGATATTTCCGTCTCCCCCTGGCTCAATGCCGTTTCGGTTGTGCCGGCAGTCCGGAAGCCGAGCGCGGGAGACGGAGCAGACGGCTGAAGCACAAAGTAGCCGACCCCGATTCCGACGACGAGCATCGCGGCCGCGGCAAGCGCAACGTTGTAACGACGCGGAACCAGATTTGCGATGGCCTCCGCCGTCCGTTCCAGCCAAAACCGGCGCGATTGCTCCAGATGGACCGCCACGCGGAGGCGATTGCGCGCATCGTTCAGCATTTCCGCGGTCGACTTCACCGGAGCGTGCGCGGCGAGGACTCGGTGGAATTTCTTCAGCGCTCTTTGCTCCGCCCGACACTCGGCGCAGGATGCGAGGTGCTTTGCGAGGAGCGCTTTCTCGGCCCGCGCAAGCTCTCCGTAGTGCGAGAGCAGAAGCCACTCCTTGAACTGTTCGTGAGAGGTCATCGATCTTCCTTCCGATGTTTCGTGTTCGTTTCGCGTGCTGATGAGACCAGGTGCTTGAGTTTGTCGCGCATGCGCGCGGTCGCATCGAAGAGATACTTCTTCACTGTCCCTTCGCTCACGTCCATCATCGTCGCGATCTCCTTCAGCTTGTATCCTTCGTAGTGCCGCAGCGTGAAGACCGTTCGTTGCTGGGGCGAAAGTTCATCCATCGCTTCTTCGACATGCGCCGCAATTTCGGAGCCGATTGCCCGCCGGTCGGCCGCGGAATCGCCCGCGATCGAATCCTTCAGCGTTGTCGGCTGGCCGTCCACCTCCCGTTCGGCGTCGATCGATGAGACGGCGTATTTCCGTGCCCGCGAGCGGTGCGTCAGGCAAACATTGGTTGTGATGCGGTACAGCCAGGTGGAAAATTCGCTCCGTCGTTCAAAACTCCTGAGCCCTTTGAATACACGGAGAAAAACCTCCTGGTAGATGTCTTTCGCATCATCGGAGGTGCTAACGAAAGAGGCCGCGATGGTCAATACCCTCCTGTCGTATCGCTGTACGAGCTGCTCGAAGGCAGACATACTTCCACGTTGTGCCTGAATAATCAGTTCCGTATCACTCACGTCCTTCGACCCGGGTCGATCTTTATTAATCATACGATTGGACTTCGGCGAGTGGGAAAAGGTTGGGGGGGTTCGGCATCGAACGCCGTGCATGCTGGTCGCGTCACTTGATTCGCAACCCGGGCGTTAATATATTGAAATTATAGCACACTTCAGCCCTTCGAGTCCCAACCTCCCGCAAGACCTCATCATCGCATGTCGATACTTCCCGACCTCCTGGTCCTCCTGTTTCTCTTTCTCATTAATGCGTCGGCTGTTATCTTCATATTCGGGCCGGTCCTCCTGCTCCAACCCGCACGGCGAAAAAGAGAGTGGTACGCCCGGTTTACGACAATTCTCGAACCCCGGGACGCAAAACTGCCGCAGGAAGATGTGGTCCTGAGAACGCACGACGGCATGTCGCTCAGCGGTTGGCTGGTGGCCCACAAGAAGAAGCCGAAAGGGGCTGTCATTTACCTGCACGGCGTGGGAGATTGCAAGATCGGCGGAATTGCCGTCGCGAAGCTCCTCTATAATAATGGATACGATGTGCTGCTGTACGACTCGCGTCATCATGGAGAGAGCGAGGGTCGGTTTTGCACATACGGCTTCTATGAAAAGCGGGACGTCTCCGCCGCAATAGATTTCCTGAGGCGACGGCCGGGGATGCGTGAATGCAGGGTGGCGATATTCGGAACTTCGATGGGGGCGGCCGTGGCAATTCAAGCGGC
>DATJYV010000120.1:0-26786 GCA_035499415.1 Bacteroidota bacterium | reverse complement strand
TCGATTGCATTTGTCACAATTGGAATTGATCTTCGCGAGAAGCCATCTCAATAACCCGACCTTGTCACCCTGATCTTTCCGCCGGAGGCCTACCGGACGGTTGGTTATTCAAGAGGCGCCTGCCTGCCGGACAGGCAGGGACAGGGGCCCTCCGGCTGAGATTCAGGGTCCGATGTGCTGGAGAAGTGAGTTGCCAAAAATGGAACAGCATGACGTTGTTCATTTTTGGGATGGCATCAAACCTCCCTGCGTGTTGCCCGTAAGATTTTGCGTCAATTATTTGCTTGACATTCAATCGGGAAAGAGTAACTTTAGAACCCGGTAAAGTTACCGATTAAGTAAAATCGAGGCTGAGACTCGGAGTGAAGCCCTCTCCCTTCCGACTGATTCTCGTCAATCTCCTTCTCCTGATCCCTTCGACCTTGCGAAGTCAGGGCGTCGTGAGCGGATCCGTTATCGATTCAACCACCGGTGAGCGCCTTATGGGCGCTAACGTTTTTCTCGTGGGTACCAGTCTCGGCTGTTCCACCGACCGTGAAGGGACGTACCGAATGGCTGCAGTTCCGCCCGGGACGTACGTCGTTCGGATTTCTTATATCGGTTACAAGACGAAGCTGATGGACCTTCGCGTTGCGAACAGCGACACCCTGCTCAGCGTCGCGCTCGCGCCGGACGTTCTCGAAGGCCAGGAGGTTATCGTGACGGCGCAGCTTCGCGGCCAGATCGCGGCCATCAATCAGCAGGTCACCGCGAACACCATCGTCAATGTTGTGTCGGAGGAGAAGATCCAGCAACTGCCCGATGTCAACGCGGCGGAGGCGATAGGACGTTTACCCGGCGTCTCGCTCCTCCGGTCGGGAGGCGAAGCGAATAAGATCATCCTCCGGGGGATGAGCGATGCGTTCACCGTGGTCACCATCGACGGGGTGCGCGTGCCGCCGACCGACGTCGATTCGCGCGGCTTCGACCTGAGCACGCTCTCCCAGGGATCGCTTGCAGGGATCGAGCTCTACAAGGCGCTGACGCCGGACAAAGATGCCGATGCCATCGCTGGCAGCGTCAACCTCGTAACACGAAAGGCCCCTTCCGAACGGGTTCTTCGCGTCGATTCCAAGGGCGATTACAACGCGCTCATGAACTCTGCAAACCAATACGACTTCAGTCTTCGGTACGGCGAACGATTCCTTGACGATATCGCCGGCGTCCAGATCACCGGCAACCTCGAAAAGCGGATCAGGAGCAGCGAAGAGGACAACATCAATTACGCAACGCTCTATACAAACGGCGCGCCGTCGAACTACAACATCAGCGACTTCTCTCTCCAGTTCAATGACGAATTCCGGAAGCGGAATGGCGTCAGTCTTCTCCTCGATTATGACACGCCCGACAGCGGCTCGATTCGGTTCAACAACTCCTTCAGCAAAACGAGCCGGGACTACGCAACGTTCACACGAAACTTCCCGACTCCCGACGGCAACGACCGGGAGTTCTATCAATTCGAAGACCGGCAGCAGAACCTCGACACGTACAATGGATCCCTCCACGGGTCGAACAACGCGCTTGGCCTGACGGCCGATTGGAACCTTTCGTTCGCTCAATCCCTCGGCGAGATGCCGTACGATTACTACATCGACTTCGTCGAATCCCCGAGTCTCGACGCCAACGGCCAGCAGACCTCGGGAATGAAATATCCGAACGGTTTCCACACGCAAAACGACCCCGGCTCTCTTCTTCAGTATGCGTTGAATAATTTCCAGGCGGCAAGCATGGACTCCGGCATTTTTCGGTCCGAGAGGAACCTGGACAAAGAGAAGACCGCTTCGCTCGACCTCTCCAAGAAGTATACGATCCAGGATTGGGCTTCGGGAGAATTGAAGGTCGGCGGCAAGTACCGTACGAAGGATCGGTCCAAAGCGGAGAGCCGGTTGTTCACACCGTACTATCTTACATACTGGCAGCCGGACGTGCGGCTCCCGGACGGCTCGATCGTTCCGAAGGATTTCCACGGAACCTGGTTCGACCCGTTCTTCGAGCGGTATCTTTCGACGGGCAACCGGATTCCCGCCGCATCCGACTTCCTCGACCCGCTCCCTCCGTCGCGCGACCTGTTCGACCAATACAACCTCAAGCCGCTTATCGATGTCAATGCGATGAAGCTCTGGTACGACCTCAACAAGAACGGCGTCTCCGCCGACGGTCGGACGCCGGAATACAGCGTCGACAACACGGTGGACGCGAACTACTACGATATCGTGGAGCGCGTGGGGGGGACGTACGCGATGAACACCCTGAACCTGAGCGATGCGATGACATTGATGGCCGGCGTGCGGGTCGAGAGTGAGCGGAACGACTACACATCGCGGTTTGCGCCGCAATCGCTGGGCGGTTTTCCGACGCCGACGGGGTCGATCAAGGACACGAACAGCACGTACTCCGAAATCGTGTGGCTCCCGAACTACCAGTTGATTCTGCGTCCGTTCGACTTCATGAACGTGCGTGCGGCGGCTTACCGCGCCCTCGCGCGGCCCGACTTCAACATGCGGCTCGAGACCTACGTCGCAACCGGGGGCGGGGCCTCGAACGCGCTGACCGTGGGAAATGACCACCTGCGGGCTGCGAAAGCGTGGAATTACGAAGTAAACACCTCCTTTTTCGAAAAGACCATCGGACTCTTTTCGGTCTCCGCATTCTACAAGGAGATCAAGGATATGTTTCATGTGTTCAACGGCGGAGGGTTGACGAATAACAGTCTCCTGGACAGTCTCGGCGTGCACTGGAAAGAACCGTTCGGCAGCAGCTCGTATTCACTCATCGTTCCGTATAACTCCAACCTTCCGACGAAAGTCTGGGGATTTGAGGTCGAACACCAGGCGAACCTGGGATTCCTGCCCGGTATTTTTCATAATCTTGTCCTGTCGTACAACTTTTCCATCACGCGCTCGCAGACCCACCTCCTGGCAACGCAAACGGTCACGACGTACATCATGATTCCCGGTTTTCCGCCTCTGCCGCAGTACCAGAACATCATCGTCGACACCAAGCAAAAATTGGAGGGCCAGCCGGAATTCTACGGAAATGCCGCAATCGGGTACGATGTAGACGGGTTTTCCATTCGCGTTTCCGTGTTTCACCAGAGTCAGTTCATTCAGTCATACTCCGCCGACGGGCTGAACGACCCGGTGACCAACGCGTTCACCCGTTGGGACCTTTCTGTCAAACAGGAAATTGCCGATTTCATCTCGGTCCTCGTCAGCATCAACAACCTGACGAACACGGACGAGGGGACGGCGACGATCAATCGGGTCGCAAATTGGAATCTCCCGACAAGCCGGACGCGCTACGGCACGACGGGCGACGTGGGCGTACGACTCACATTCTGAAAAGTATGCAGTTGCTCGTTTCATGACTCATTCGCTTATCCCTAATCCACTCTCCAACTATCAATCTCCACTGGAGGCACGTATGGTCAAATCACGGTACTTGTTCCTGAACCTCCTTCTCCTCATTCCCGCTCTGCTGTGGGCACAGAATCTGCGGTTGGTCCCGTATGACGGGACGGCGGGTTCGTTCCTCAACGCACAGATGGTGACGGATACGACGGCAAACGGGGCGGCGCTGAGAAGCGGGGCAATCCAGCGAACGTACGTCTTGCAGCGCGGCGGGATCTATCTCGCCAACGCGACGTTCGCAAATCCCGGATGGACGCTTCGCGTGAAGGCGAACGACACGACGGGCGTTGTCAGTAAACCCATCATCTATCTCTATCCGACGGGGACCGGCGCAAATCCGGGGAACCCTCCGGGCAACTGGCTCCAGATCCAGGGAGATATCGTCCTGAAGAACCTGATCGTATCGGGTTACTTTGAGCCCATCGACTCCAACCTGAACAACCTGCAGGGAGGATTGATGGACATCGCCGCAACGACTTCAGGATGGAACATCACGATCGACAGCTGCATTCTCTCCACGACGAACGGAAACCACATCCGGACGGACGGCGCTGCCAAGGCGATCAAGGTGACCAACTCGATCTTTTGCGATTTGGGATTCCTCGGTCGGTCGAATCTCGGCGCAGGAAAAGCGTTCGACATTCGCGACGTTTCGGTCGACACGCTATGGGTTGTGAACAATACGTTTGTCAACTGGCAGGACCGGATCATCCGGCACTATCCGTTGACCGGCCCGACCGGACCGCTGAAGTTCCTCCGCTTTGACCACAACACGCTGGCGAACGGAATGTCGTATCACGGCCTCCTGTCGCTCGGCGGCATGGGGCTGCGCGGCATCATCACGAACAACCTCTTTATCGACCCGTTCTCTCTCGGCAACGACACTGACGCCGTCCGGCAGGTGGAATACGCGCCGAGCGGTGAGAAGGATCCCTACGGCGGAAACCGGATGAACTGGATCCTCGACGTGCCCAACGACACAACGAAGTGGTCCATCTCAAACAATTACTACGCGATCTCGGATTCGGGCCAGGCGTTCTACAATCAGTTCGCGTCGGCGGGCGTGACGGGAGAAGGTGCGCCGCTGACCTGGCACCTCAACAGCAAGATTGCCGATTCCACCCATGCGTTCAACAAGGTGACGCTCACGCTTACGAAGATTCCGCGGCTCATGACGGTTTTGAACCGCTGGTATCGCGATCCCAACGGCGGCAACAAATCAAAGAATACGCCGACGAGCAAATGGAATCTTTCCGACGATTACGACCGGCACAAGGTCGCCTATTATCGGGATACGCTGAACTGCACCTATTCGACTTCATCCGCGGCGTATACCGGCGCGACCGGTGGATTCCCGGCCGGAGACCTGAACTGGTTCCCGACGCGGAAAACGGCCTGGTTGTCGGACCCCGCATCCGGCGTGCAGACGGCGAATGCGCCGATTCCGGAGCAGTATACGCTCAATCAGAATTATCCAAATCCATTCAACCCATCCACACTGATCACGTATTCGGTCCCGAAGGAATCGAACGTCAAGCTGGAAATCTTCGACCTCCTGGGACGGAAGATCGCAACGCTCGTCAGTGAGCGGAAGGTTGCCGGAAACTATTCGGTTGAGTTCAATGCGAGCGCGCTTGGTTCGGGGGTGTATATTTATCGACTCACGACCCCGGGCGTCGTGCTTGCAAAGAAAATGATATTGATCAAGTAACGGAGAACAAAGTTCGTTCAACGGCGGCAGGCGGTGCGACATCACCTGTCGCCGTTGAACATTTGCGCCGGAGAGGTGGAGCAGGTTGAATGTTTCGATACCGTGCCTCATATTGCGGATGGCATGAGCGCGTCTAGACCCGGTCTGGATCCGCCGGCGGCGGCCAGACAGGAACACAACGGGGACGGATCATCACCTGCGGCTGTGTTGAGGAGATCGTATAGCCGACTCGCAATGCCGTATGTTCAGTGGAGACGTCCGACCACGCGGCGTCTCATTGTCGTCGCCTTCCTGTATCTCATTTCATCCAACGCTCTCTCTGCCCAGACGATCGGGAAGATCTCCGGGGTCATCTCCGATCACGCAACGGGCGAGGCGCTCATCGGCGCCAACATCCTGGTGGTGGGGACGACGCTCGGGGCGAGTTCCGACCTGGACGGTTCGTACTTCATCCTGAACGTTCCGTCGGGGACGTACGATGTACAGGTTTCGATGGTCGGATACGCCAGGACGATTCAGAAAGGCGTGATCGTCGACGGGGGTCGGACGACCGGATTGAATGTCGCGCTCGAAGCGGCAGTGATCGAACAGCAAGTCGTAGTCGTGGAAGCAACGCGTCCCGACGTCGAGAGGGAGAAAACCTCGACGAGCGAGATCATCCGCTCATCGGACGTTGAGCACATCGCGGGCATGCGGGATGTGGGAGATGTCATCACCCTTGCCGCCGACGTGACCGACGGACATTTCCGGGGCGGTCGCGACGGCGAGGAATTCTACACACTGCAGGGGATGGGAATCGTGAACCCGCTCGACAACTCGAGCGCGTTCACCCCCATTCTGAGCGCGGTCGAAGAAGTGGAGGTCGTGACGAGCGGATTCGGCGCGCAGTACGGCAACGCACAATCCGGCGTCGTCAATGTTTCGATGAAGGAGGGGCACCCGGACAAATGGCGGACGAGCGCCGAGGTTCGCGTGCGCGCCCCCGGGCTCAAGCACTTCGGCCCGAGCGTCTACGACATCAATGCGAACCCGTACCTCCAGCTCCTTTCCGCCGACAGCACGTGGAAACAGCGGGATGCGTCGAGCGGGAGCGGCACGTCGCTCTATTATACATCCATGGCATCCGGCCTCAGCAATCTCTACGGCCTGGATACTGCCGTGCAAATCCAGGTGGCACGCGCGCTCTGGAATTTTCAGCAGCGGCGCGACCTTAATCGCAATTACGGAAACACCGTGGATTATTCGGTGGAAGGGGGGACGGGCGGGCCGCTGGGCGATCGGACGACGATGTTTCTCGCGATGCGGGCCAATGTGGAATGGCCGTTCCTTCCCACGGAGGAGCCGGACATTCATCGTCAGTTCATGGGAAATGTCGTTGCCGACCTCGGAGACGGTGCAACGCTCCGGGTGAGTGGGGCGCACGGAGACGACGACATCAATGTATTCCCCGGATTGAACGGGCTCGGGTTTTACAACTGGATCTGGGACAGGGTTCTCGACATCGAGTATCAACAAGTTTCGAATGACCAGCTCGGCCTGCGGTTCGCCCAGGCGCTCAGTCAGAGCACGTTCTATGAGCTCAAGCTAAACGTCTTGCAGACCCACCTCATCCAGGGTTCTTCACCCTCCCCAACCTCCGTTCCCGATTCCGACGTGACCGACCTTCAGAATCAAATCCAATGGGCGAAGACCCTGACCGGCACCCAGGCCGCACCCGACAAATTCAGCGTCGGCACGGGACAGGACGACTTCCGGGACGAGCTCACCCGAACGCTTTCGTTTGAGGGCTCGATGACCAGCCAGGTCTCGCGGTATCATCTTCTGACCGGCGGCGTTCAGTTCGACCAGTACCACATCAATGTCGACAGCAGGAGCAACGTGCGGGTCGCGGAAGGAGGGCCCGACGACCTATACACGTCGAAACCCCTGGAGCTCGGCGCGTACGCGCAGGACAAAATGGAATTCGAGGGAATGATCGCCAACATCGGGCTTCGTCTCGACATCTGGGACCAGCACACGACATACTATCCGGACGTGATCTCGCCGTTCCGCTCGATCGAGATTTCCCCGTCCGGCGACACGACGGTCGTGTTGAACCCGGATTCGGTCGCCAAGAAGGAAGCTCCCCTCGTGGGACGCCTCCAGCCGCGCATCGGGTTTTCGTTCCCCGTTTCGGTATCGACCGTCTTCCATCTGAACTACGGCTCGTTCATGCAGCGCCCCTCGTTCCAGTACACGATCCGCTCCCAATTCACCCCCACGTCCATCGGCCCGAACCTCCTCATCCTCGGAAACCCGGAGCTCCGCCCCCAGGTGACGAACAGCTACGATATGGGGGTGATGCAGGGGTTCGGCGAAGGATTTACGCTCGACGTGAGCGGATACTATAAAGATGTCAAGGACCTCATCGAGTCGGCATACTACACGGACTACCTCGGGAATTCCTATCAAACATACTTCAATCGTGACTACGCGGACATCCGGGGATTCCGCGTGTCCTTCAACAAGCGCAAGGGAAATCTCACCGGTTCGCTGAATTATCAATACAGCGTCGCCACCGGCAAGAGCAGCACGCCGACCAATGCCCCCGTTTCATTCACGGAGACTTCGCTGGGCGTGACGACCGTATCGCTCCAGCCGTCGGCGAAGGACATTCTCCTCGACTTCGACCGGACGCATAATCTGATCATCAACCTCGGCTACGCAACGGACGACGACTGGGGGCCGGAGATCGCGGATTCGTATCCCTTGGGCGACCTTTACTTCTCGGTCAACTCGTTCATCCGCAGCGGCCGGCCGTACACCTACGACCCGAACAGTCTCGGCCTTCTCAATAATATGCGGACGCCGATGGAGTATAATACGAACATCCGCCTCACCAAACGATTCAAGAACTTCTTCGGCACGACGGCCTCGATCTATCTCGAGGTTTTCAATTTGTTCAACAATCAGATCCTCAACTATAATTACCTGTTCGCCCAGGCGACTCCCTCGGCGACAAGCAACAATGTTTCGAACGACCTTATTAATTATTACGAAACGCTCGGGTTGAATAATCCTGCGGGAGTCCGGTACTACAACGACACGAATCGCGGCACGCCGTTCGGTGTGGACATGTCGTTCCTGCTGTATGAAAATTCGCCCCGCTCGTTCGACGTTGGCCTGGCGCTGGAGTTCTAGGATGCGCATGCGTTTGAGCCGAACAATCGTGACTGCCGTCATCTCCGCGCTCCTGCTCCCCTGCGGGACCGCGTCCGCGCAGCTGCGGGCGTACGTCATTCACTCCCGCGGCATGCTGCACGAGACGGAATACAACACGGGAGAGATCGGCCGCGCGTACGATAACGGCGGGAGCGGAGGGACGATCGGAATTCCGTCGTTCGAGTGGCCCGCGTATTCGACGATTTACATCGACCAGACGAGGACGAACAACGCCCAGTACAACTCGTTCGGCGGCGGGCTCTACATCGCTGCGCATCAGCGCGGCACGCTCTATACAATACAGTGCGGCGCCGTCACGGATCAAAACGGCAATACGAGTCAGGTGGAAAACATTTACAGCTATCCGATCTCGCTCCAGCGTACGGAGAATTATCCCGTCCGGGCCGACGGATCGCTCAACCCTTCCTACAACCCCGATGAGGCCGAAGAAATCATCGTGGCAAAATGGGCAACGCCGGTCGGTGTGACGGTCACCAGGACAAGCCGTGCCTGGAGTTTTCCCGGGTACGACAGCTTCATCATCTATGAATATGAATTGGAAAACACCGGAGACCATTCCCAGACGGGAGCGGCCGACACGCTTTCGGAACTGATCGTCGCCTGGGGATACGGCCTTGCTCCGTCGATGTTTGGATACATGCGCGAGTACAACCGATGGTCAGAGGCGGACTACCGGGCGAAGGATCAGTTCGCGCGGTACGACCTCAAGCGCTACATGATTTACAACCACGACCGGAATGGAAAACCAGACCCCGCTCACTTTCTCGACTGGGCGCCCACTGCCAAATTCGGCGGAGGGCTCACTTCCCCCCAGGCCGTAGGCATCGTTCCACTCTATTATGACTACGCGCATCTCGCCGTGAAAGGACAGACCCATGCCCAGGTGGGGTCGCCCGTCTACGACAGTGCGTATGTGTTCGATGCGAACAAGAAGTTTAAACAGCCGTACATCAATCGGTACGAGAATTCCAACCTCTACCCTTCAAAGATCGCCGGTTTTCTTGACGCCGTTTCCATCCGCAAAACGAGTCCGTTCGATGTTAGCCCCGGGGAGAACGATTCCCTTCTGTTTGGCGCATACTGGCTCGGCCGCACGAGGCCCTCGTGGACTCTCGAAACACGCCAGCCCGTATCGCACGTCTACGGCTTCGGTCCCTATGTCATGGCGCCCCACGATGTCATGCGCTTCTCAATCGCCGAAGTCGCGGGCTTCGGTCCCGGCGTATCGACGGACAGCGTCTACACAGACATGGGCGGCGGCTATGGCGGCGACCTTTCCGAGCCGTACCCGGGCGTTCATCCGGTCCCCAGTTGGTACAATCTTTTCCAGTATCCGTATGTCGGCGGAAACGGGACGATCGGTAGCACCTACCTCCGGCAGTACCCGCTCCCTGCCTACGTAAATCCGAAAGTTTTGTCGGTACGGGATGTGGCGGACCGGGCGATCCAAACCTACACCGGCTGGGCGCTCGTCAAGTACGATTCGTCGCAATTCGACCCCAACACGACGCCGTCGCAGGGCGTTTACAAGATCCCGATTCCGATTCCCGCGCCGAATTTCAGCGTTGCGGATACGCGGGCGGCGCTGAACAAGCTCACATGGGGACCCGCCGTGGAGTCGTTCGATTCGTTTCTGCGTCAGAACAATCCCTCGGCGGCCGGCCGGCTCCGGTCGGGTTTCTCTTACTACGATGTCCTGCGGACCGACCATCCGCTCAGTCCCTGGACTCGCATCGACAGCGTCGGGAGACAGGACCCGAGGTACTTCAAGGACTCGGTGTATACTCTCGTCGACCCCAACAGTTTCCTGGGCGAGTCGTACTACTACGCGATCGTTTCGGTCGACTCGCTCGGAGGGCGCAGCGGCATGACGAATATCGCTTTGCATCAGACACAGTCTCCCGCGGATGTCGCTTTGAACCGCGTCTACGTGGTGCCCAATCCCTTCATCGTCCGCTCGGGGTTCGGAGGCGCGTCGACCACGAACGACATCAACGGCAAGATCGGATTCTTCGGACTCCCCAAGCGCGCAACGATCCGAATCTTCTCGTACGTGGGCCAGCTCATTCAGACGATCGAGCACGATGCGGACCAGTATTCGACGGAGTGGTTCCAGGTGACAAGGAATAATCAGATCATCGCATCGGGTGTGTATTACTTTACGGTCGAGGACCCGGCGGGAAATCGACAGTGGGGGAAATTTGTCGTCATACATTAGTGAGAGGTTGATGAGGATGGCATTGACGGTCAGAACCTTTTTGTGCGCAGCGGCGGCGATTGCGCTTGCCGCAGGAGAATGCGCCGCGCAGAAGGTTGGAACTACTTCGATGCAGTTCCTCGAGGTGATGCCATGCGCCAGGGGGACGGCGATGGGGGATGCCTACACGGTTCTTGCGGCAGGTGCGGAAGCGGCATTCTGGAATCCCGGGGGAGTGGCCCATATCCAAAGCCAGGAATTCTCGGCAACCTACACGTCGTGGATATTTGACGCCCAGCAAGGGGGCTTCTCGTTCGCGTCTCCGCTGGGTGACGGAGGCGCGGTTGCGGCGCAGATTCAGTATGTCGATTACGGGATGTTCGATGAAGCGAGCGCGGACCCCCAGTACCTCGGTCAGGGAACCTACCCCGGCCTCACCGGGAGGCAGTTCCATGCCTTTGCATATGTCACCGGACTGACGTATTCGCGTCAGCTCACGGAAAAGTTTTCGACCGGCATCAGCGCCAAGTACGCGTACGAATCCCTGTTCGACCAGCACACGGTGACGATTGTCGGAGATGGAGGGCCCGAACAGGTCAACACGTACGCCCACGGATTTCTGTTCGATTTTGGACTTCGATACAACACCGGCTATCGGTCCATTCAGCTCGGCGCTTCCATCCAGAATTTCGGCGCGTCACTCAAGTATGCAACGGAGTCCAGCCCGGCCCCGCTGCTCTTCCGCGTCGGCATGACCGGAGAGTTGATGGGTGCGGATGGATTGCTCGTCTCGGACGTCGAAGACAATCGCGTTCTTCTTGCCGCCGACCTGTTCCAGCCGAACGACTACACGCAGCAACAGCATCTTGGAATCGAATACGAATACGCCAAAGTCTTTGCCATCCGGGCCGGATACAAATTTAACTACGATACGCAGGGCTTCACCGCCGGTATCGGGCTCCACCAACCGTTGGCAGGGATGAATGTAACGCTCGATTACAGCTACGGCGCGATTTCAATGTTTCTCGGGAATGTGCACCGCATAACCCTGGGAGCCGAACTCTAATGGCTCATCGTCTCTCAGACGGCTGGAAGATCGTCCCGGTCATCGTTTTTCTCCTTTCTTCCGGGACTCTGCTCTCGCAGGGACGCGATACGCCCCTCACAATGCAGGGAGTGGACCAATCGGTTCCGTCATCGGTCGCGTCACGATCGATGGGGGGTCTGCTGTTCTCCCCTTCGCATGACCCCGCGCTTCTTTTTTCCAATCCAACTTCCCTTATTGCTCTGACCGGGTTTCAGTTATCGGTCGGCGGATTGAGCGAATCGAACAATGCGACACAAACCCAGGAATGGTATCCGCAGAAATATTACGCAGGGTTCAGTCTCCTGATGGAAGGGTTGACCGGTTTGATCGACAACCCGAACCCCGGCAAACCGGGCGTCGTCTTCCGGAACGGCGGCGATACCGTTCAGCGCCCGTTCGATAACATCCCGCCGAATTGGGCCTATGCGAAATCGAAAAACCTCCCGCTTCAGGCGGTTGCGGCGCTTCCGTTCAGCTACCAGGGGACAAAGTTTGCCGTCGGCGCCGGTTTCGCGGAGTATGCGAATCTCAACCAGTACTACGCGAATAATAACGTCCTCTCACCCGACATCGGCTCCGAGCGTCCGTCTCCCATCCTCCTTCCGTCGGCGAATGACAGCGTCAAAGCGTATTGGTATCAATACGCGCATCTCCGCGAAGGGTCGATTTACGGATACGGAGGCGCTATCTCCGCCGCGCTGTCCGACGAACTTTCGTTCGGTGTGAGCGCCATGCTCTTGAAAGGTTCATCGACCGATGCAGAGACGGAGACGGGGCGCGGCTCGCTTCTTTTCGTTTACACGCCGGAGAATTATTTCGTCGTCGATTCCATCGCCGCTCACAGTTCGCTGAACGGAACGTCGGACTTCAGCGGGCAGGAGTATACGATGAGCGCGTCCTATCGTGGACGATACGTGACGATCGGAGCGAATATCAAGCCGCCGGGCACCATCACGAGAAAATACAGCGGCCTCGCGGTCAAGGACACGGGCGGCGTGCATACCGAGACCGCGGTCAATGGACAGGACGAAATGAAGCTCCCCTGGCGCGGAACTGTGGGGATTTCGATCGTCGTGCGGGAAAACGTCACCGTGGGTCTCGAGTACGAGCTTCGTCCGTTTGCATCCGCCCTCTACACGGCCAGCGACGGTACGACGTCGAATCCCTGGATGTCCGCGTCGCTGCTCCATGTTGGAGGGGAATACGTCGCGGCGGATTGGCTCGCCGTACGCGCCGGCGTTCGACAAGAGGCGGAAGCATTCCAGGAGATCGGCGCGCCGATTGCGAGTGAGCCCATCACCTATTCCGTCTACTCGGTCGGTGTGGGAGTAAGATATGGAGGGATTGCATTGAACGTGGCCTGGGAATACGCGACAATGAAGTACCAGGACCTATGGGCTACGAACGTGAATTTCAACAATCAAACGACACAGAGGATGATTGCCGACGTGTCATATGTTCTGGAGTAGCCGTCTGCCGATGGACGGCCCGCGTCCGAACGGTACCGCAACATCATAGGAGGGATAGGAATGAAATCGTGGACAAGGTTTTTCCTCGCATCAATGGTCATTGCATGCCTGGGAAGTGCGGAATCCTTCGCGCAATTTGCCAGCGGAAATTTTCGAACCCACTCGCCTCTCACGCCGCCGAACAACAATTGGAGCGCGGGAACCTCGTGGGATAAGTTCAACGGGAGCAGCTGGGTGAACAATCAGGGCGTCCCCTCGGGCTCGGAGACGATTTATATCTGGGCGTCGACCGACACGGTCGTCATCGATGTGCCGGTGACGATCACCGGTACCCTCATCGATTCAGGAAGGGTGGCCGACGGCGCGGGAGCGCTGACGATCGGAAGCGGCGGGGTGTACAACCGGGCGAAGGACGCCGGAAGAATTCCGAGCGCAACATGGAGCACGGGTTCGACATGCCTCATCACCGGTGCGGCGGCGACATCACCGTCGAACGCGAATCAGAACTTCTACAACTTTACGTGGAACTGTGCGAACCAGTCAGCCAATCTCAATCCTGGATGGAACGGCAACACGGTCAACGGAAGTGTGACGGTCATCGCCTCGGGGCCGGGAAGCCGCTTTCAGTTCACGGCCCCCCCGGCGGATTCTTCCAGGACCACAACAATCATGGGAGATGTCATCGTGACCGGCGGAGGTCTCTCAGCCCAGGGGACGAGCAACGGCTTGTCGTCGAGCATCATCAACCATTACGGCAAAATAATCGCCACCGGCGGCAACTTCTCCGTCGCACGCGGGAGTCAGGCCGGAACGGGGACGACCGTCTGGAATTTCTACGGCGACTCGTTGATCCTCTCGAATTGCACAACGCAAAATTCGAATCCCACCGGCGCGTTTCTCCACTTCGCAAAAGCCGGCTTGCAGACGATGGTCTTGAATAATGTTACATGGGGTTCGGGCACGTCGCCGGTCAACTTCACGGTGGATAGTAATGCGACGTTGAATCTCGGGACGACGGTCATCCCCGCTGCGAACACGGGGAGTCTTCGTGTCAACCCGGGAGGCGGACTGATTTGCGGCGACCCGGCGGGAATCAACGGAAACGTCCTGTGTTCGGGGCTTGGCGGCGGCGGTGGCAATCTGTTCAGCACACAGGGGAATTACACCTTCAACGGGACCGCCGCGCAGGCCACGGGCTCGATGCTTCCCGCGACCGTCAATTATCTTTCACTGAAATCGACCGCGGGCATCACGATCTCAAACCCCGTCACGGTCACCGGCACGCTGTACCTCGGCGGGAACGGCGCCTACACAAACCTGAATACGGTCACCGGAGCGTCATCAGTGACGTATGCGGCCACAGTGGCGCAGGTGACGGGAGCGGAACTCGCCTCGTCTGTGCAAAGCCTGACAGTCAACAACGGAAACGGCGTCACCCTTTCAGCGGCAGACACGGTTACGGGAACGCTCACCCTCACGGCGGGAATTCTGGCGACCGGCTCGAACAAACTGGTTCTCGGCTCGTCGGCCACAACTTCCCGGACGAGCGGATATGTCTCGGGGGGATTGCAGAAATCGTTCGCGGCCTCGGGAAGCAAAGTTTTCGAAGTCGGAACGGCAAACGGTTATTCTCCGGCGACGGTTACTGTCGCGACAGGGTCTGGGACGGTGAGTGTGCAAGCGGTGCAGGGAGCGCATCCGTCCGTGAAGAACAGCGCCAAGACTCTTGCCCGATACTGGACTATCGGGTCCGGAGGCGGAATCACGGCGGCAGGGATAACCTTCCAGTATCTGGCCGCGGATGTCAACGGCTCCGAGACGGCGTATATGGCGGGAAGGTTGACCGGCGGGAGCTTCAATGTTCAGACGACGGTCATCAACACGTCGAATCACACGGCGACGGTCGCGAGCGTTGATTCGCTCCAATCCGACTGGACGGTCGGAGAGAACACGGCGCTCGGCGTGGGGAAGAGCAATGCAAGTTCCATACCGGCCGTTTTCTTCGTGAATCAAAACTATCCCAATCCCTTCAACCCTTCGACGAAGATTTCGTACGGACTTCCGAAGGAAGCGTTCGTGACGGCGACGGTTTACAATATTCTCGGCCAGCGTGTGGCGACGCTTTACTCCGGACGACAAAGTGCGGGTGTGCACGAACTGAATTTTGCGGGGGCCGCTTTTGGGTCGGGAATTTATCTTTATAAGATCCAGGCGGATAACGAGAGCCAGGTGCACCGGATGATTCTGATAAAGTAAGAGGAGGAGGAGGTGTTTAGATCTCATTTCAAAAACACGACTTCGTCACCCTCCTGCCGGCTGGTTATCCCTGAGGCGCCTGCCTGCCGGACATGCAGGGACAGGAACCGCCGGCTGAGTTTCAGGGTCTGATGTGCTGGAGAAGTGAGTTGCCAAAACTGGGTCAGCATGAGGTGTTTATTTACGATATGGCTTCCAGTGATTCCATCTGAATGAGCTCCAAAAATGTTGCATCGAGTAGTCTTAACAAATCATCTAAAAGGTAGGAGGTTTATCATGAATACTGTCCTTCGCCTGCTCGCGGTAGTGGTAGTAATCGCCGTCGCGGCGGGAACATCGTTCGCACAATCGGCGGGCGATTATCGGTCGAGCGGCTCGGGTATCTGGAGCGCAGCGGGCTCCTGGGAGACTTTTGACGGAGCACTTTGGAATCCCGCGGGCTCACCTCCGGCAGGAACGTCCGGGACGATCACAATCCAGAGCGGCCACACGATCGCAGTCGATGCGCCTATCACGATTAACGGGTCCGCAGTCGTGGTCGATGGGTATCTGAAGGACACGACGGGAATCACTTTGACGTCTGGGTCATTCACATTTGATAATGGGAGCACATACGAATATGGCCATGTTGCCGGCACGTACGGAATTCCGACATCGACGTGGAATACAGGTTCCCTGTGTCTTATAACTGGTGTGACGACGGCAACGACCAACATAAATGCATCCCAGGCTTTTTACAATCTGACCGTCAACTGTCCGGGTTGGACTGGAAGCTTCAACTTCGGATGGAACAGCGGGACAATCAACATCAACGGCGACGTAAAGGCGATATGCACAGGAACCGGCCGATGGCAATTCTGCGCTCCTGCTGCAGGCACGTCCGGCACGCACACGACTGTCACCGTTAATATCGCCGGAAATCTCGTTGTCGACGGAAGCGCCGCCAATGCCAGCCATCAGGTGAGTGTAACGTCCAATGGAACAAGCAATGGATTCACAGATATCACAATCAACGTTGGAGGAAATGCCACAGTAACCGGGACTGCGACCAATAAGGCATGGACAAATTTTTCGATCTCCAGAGGAAGCCAGGGTGCCACGGGAACGACCACATGGAATTTGTCCGGTGACTTTTCAGTCTCCAACGCAACGATGCAAAACTCCGTTACTTCTGGAGGGGGCGCGACTCCCGGAGGAAGGTTTTCGATGAAAAAAGGGGGGACGCAGAATATGTCCTTTTCGAACGATTCCCTGACGACCGCTGCTCTCAATCTGGAAGTTGCGAACAGTTCCACTGTCCAGCTCAATACGTCGGTTAATTTTGGTGGAAGCAACAGCAACCTCATCCTCACGAGCGGGAAAATTGTCACTTCCCAGACAAATCTCCTGACGCTCGGTACGAACGATTCATTGTTCAGCGCCAGTTCTTCGGGCTACATCGAAGGTCCGATGGCTCAAACAATCAACGTCACGAGCTCAACAAGTAAGATGTTTCCCATCGCAAAAGGGGGAGTCTATCGTCCGGTGACTCTTACCGTCACGCAGAGTGCGGCGACGGCGACGGTTTATACCGCCGAAGAGATTGCCGGAGCGCCGACATCCAACACGCTCCCCGGCTCGCTTGATCGAGTGTCCACTGTCCGTTACTACACCATTTCGTCGAACGGCGCCTCATCGGTGACTGCCGCATCCGTTCTGTTGAACTACGATACCGACGATAATGTAAGCGACAATTCGAACCTTCGGATTGCCAAGAACGACGGCTCGGGCAACTGGGTCGACCTCGGTGGAACCGGAACAGCCAACACCACGGGGACGATAACGTCGACAAACAACTTTACCGACCTGACGAGCGGAACGACATTCGTGCTTGCCGATAACAGCGGCGGTGCGAATGCACTCCCGGTCGAAATGACGTCGCTCAGCGTCCAGGCGGTCCGCCTTCAGGCGGACATACAGTGGGCAACTGTGACGGAGAAAAACAGCTTTGCGTTCGAGGTCGAACGCATGGCCACGGACGTCTCGGGTGCGGCGTGGGCCAAGGTGGGACAGGTCTCGGCGGCGGGAACGAGCACGACGAGACATTCCTATTCATTCGAAGATATGAACGTCCCGCCCGGGAGGTATGAGTATCGCCTGAAAGAAGTGGACCGCGACGGAACATTCCAGTATTCATCCCCCGCCGACGTCGTCGTAGGCGCGGCGCCGAAAGAATTTACCCTCGGCGCAAATTATCCCAATCCGTTCAACCCGTCGACCAATTTCGAATTTACGCTGGCGAAGTCCGGAAATGTATCGCTCCGGGTCTTTAACGTCATCGGCCAGGAGGTCGCCGTTCTGTTCGACGGTCAGGCGGACGCGGGAATCATCCATCAGGCGACCTTTCATGCCGATAAACTTCCAAGCGGCATTTACCTGAGCGTCCTCGAATCCGGCGGTCAGAAGATCGTGCGGAAAATGATGTTGACGAAGTAAGGCGGAGGGTTGCATCCGGTCGACACGAGCAGCCAGCTCAAGAAATGGCCACTATCATGCTGAGTTTTGCGTGACAAGCGCATCAGCCTCAGGCTGAGTTTCAGCATCTCATTTCCTGAGCGAATCAGACCCGGAAATAAATTCAGGGTGACGCTGTCTGGGTCGTTGAGAAAACTACTATTCATTCACGAACTTGAGGGTCATAGCGAGTCCGGCGCCTCCGGGCGTCGCGACTCGCGGTGACAGGAGAGCTTGGAGAAGATGTTCACCCCGGTGAGAATGTCCCGCATGTCCGTTTCGGGCGCGGCATTTTCTATTGTGACGGCGGTTTTTCTCTTGCAGTCGATTTTCCTGCCGACGCTGGAGGCCAACACGTACTATGTCTCAACGTCCGGGAGCGATTCGAACCCCGGGACGATCGACCAACCGTTCCTCACGATCCCCGCGGCATACAATGCTGCCGTGGCCGGGGACACGATTTTTGTCCGCGGCGGGCGTTATTCGTACGGCACCACGATCAACCTTTCGAAAAGCGGCACGAGCGTGAACATGTATTACCTCTGGGCCTATCCGGGCGAGCGGGCCTTCCTCGATTTTTCCTCGATGCCACTCTCGAGCAGTAATCGCGGCATCAAGCTCTCGGGGAAATACTGGTACATCAAGGGCTTCGATGTCTACAAAGCCGGCGATAACGGAATGAACATCAGCGGCTCGTACGATATCGTCGAGCAGTGCACGTTCTCACAAAATCAGGACACCGGGCTTCAGCTCTCCGGGGGTTCCTCATTCAACCGGATCATCAATTGCGATTCGTATCTGAACCGCGACCCGGGACAGGGGAACGCGGACGGATTCGCCCCAAAGCTCGATGTCGGCACAGGCAACTATTTCTACGGCTGTCGATCGTGGCAGAATTCTGACGACGGCTGGGATGGATACATGCGTCCTCCGGGAGGGTACGGTGCCGACACGATGAAGACGATGATCGTGAACTGCTGGTCGTTCATGAACGGATATCTGATTGACGGCTCGGTCGGCACGGGGAATGGGAACGGGTTCAAAATGGGAGGGAGCGACAGTGCCAACCTTCGTCATCATATGACGCTCGTGAACTGTCTCACCTTCGACAACAAATCGAAGGGGTTTGACGAAAATAACAATCGCGGGACGATGCTCCTGTATAATTGCACGTCGTACGGAAATACTGGAAACAACTTTTCCATTCCCGGGCCGATTGCCGCGGCCGAAACCGTCCTTGTGGAGAACTGCGCCGAACTTGGAGGCAAAGTCCTCCTTGGTTCGTTCGCGGTCCAGACGACGGACAGCTGGCTTCTTGCGAGCCAAACGACCAGCGCCGATTTCATTTCCATCGACACAACGGGGGTGACTGGTCCGCGCAAGTCGGACGGCTCACTGCCCGACGTTTCGTTCATGCATCTTGCGCAGGGAAGCCATCTCGTCGATGCCGGGACGAATATCGGACTCCCGTACGAAGGAAACGCCCCGGATATCGGCGCCTTTGAATCGGATTGGACATCGACCGTTGCCGACGTTCGTGCCCTTGCCGGTCTGTCATTCCGATTGGAGCAAAATTTCCCCAATCCATTCAATCCGTCGACAGTTGTCAGTTTTGAGTTGCGAGTTTCGAGTGATATGAGCCTTACGATATACGACATTCTCGGCCGCGAAATCACGACGTTGGTGGCCGGAAGGATGGAGACCGGTATTCATCGAGCGACCTTCAACGCGAGCGGTCTGCCGAGCGGAATATATTTCGCGCGTTTGAACGCCGGCACGCTCTCGCAAACCATCAAACTGCTCCTGGTGCGATGAAGAACAGGGCCCGACTCCGCAGAATCTCGATTCCGCAGCTGTTGCTCCTGGGGCTGCTCTCCTGTCTGTCGGCTCGGCCGTCTGCCGACAGCACTGCGGGGTGGAGCGCGCTTCCCGATATTCTTGGGAACATCAAGGTACCTCGCTTCCCGGACAAGGAGTTTGATATTACGAAGTTTGGCGCGGTGGGAGACGGTGTGAGAAATTGCGCCGATGCATTTGCGAAGGCAATCGCAAGTTGCAGTGAAGCGGGAGGAGGACGGGTGCTCGTGCCGGAGGGAATCTATCTCACCGGTCCGATCAAGCTCGCAAGTAATGTGCTGTTGTATGTCTCGAAGGGTGCAACCGTGCGATTCAGCGTCAACCCGCACGACTACATGCCGCTCGTTGAGACGCGCTGGGAAGGCGTCGAGTGCATGAATTTCTCCGCGCTCATCTATGCGTTCGATGCGGTGAACGTCGGACTGGCCGGCGAGGGAGTCCTCGACGGGCAAGGAAGTTTGTGGTGGCCGTGGAAGGGAATGGAGCGATACGGATGGAAGGCCGGCATGCCCGAGCAGTCGAAGGACCGGGATTCGCTCTTCGCCATGGCGGAGGCAGGCGTTCCCGTCAAGAGCCGGATTTTCGGGGAGGGACACTACCTGAGGCCGAATTTCGTGCAGTTCAACCAATGCCGCAATGTTCTGATTGAAGGAGTCACGTTCCGGAATTCACCGATGTGGTTTCTCCATCCAGTGCGTTCATCGAACGTCACGATTCACCGAGTCAGCGTTGAAGGGCTGGGTCCCAACGATGACGGCTGCGACCCCGAATCGTGCAACGGGGTACTGGTGGACAGCTGCACATTCAACACGGGGGACGATTGTGTCGTGCTCAAGTCCGGCCGCAATGCGGACGGCCGCCGGGTGAACATCCCGTGCGAGAACGTCGTCGTCCGCGGATGCACGATGAAGGATGGACATGGAGGGGTCGTTCTCGGAAGCGAAGTCACGGGTGGAATCAGAAATGTCTACGTCGAAGATTGCACGATGGATAGTCCCCACCTCGAGCGTGCGTTGCGGTTCAAGACGAACGCCGCCCGCGGCGGTGTGATCGAAAATTTCTTCGCGCGGCGCATTCGGGTCGGCGAGGTCACTGAAGCCGTGGTGAGCATCGACTTCACGTACGAAGAGGGGGACCGCGGAGAGTACACCCCCGTCGTTCGTAACCTGTGTATATCGGAAGTCGATTGTCAGAAAGCGAAGTATGCGTTCTGGATCAAGGCATTCCCGAATTCTCCGGTGAAGGGCCTCGTGGTCTCAGATTGCGATTTGCGGGGAATCCGGGAAAAAAGCATTATGGAGCACGTCGAAGGAGCGGTCTTCCGGTCCGTGCGCGTGAATGGAACGTTGATGAAAGGAGAATGATACCGGGCAGACTCGTGATGGGGATGAGCGTGGACTGCCTGGCAGCACGAAATGATTCACCGCTTCAAATACTTCGTACTTTTGTCGGTCGTTCCCTGCTCCGTCCTGGCGCAAGCGCTGCGAGGGACCGAGGATCTTTGGTCTGTGCGGATGGGAAGGAGCGTGATCGCCATGCATCCTGATTCCGCCGTGTACCAGGATGAGGCCAAGTCGCGGAATTGGAACTACGAGCAGGGTGTGCTCTTTGAATCGCTCCTTCGATTGTGGAAACAGACCCGGGATACCGCATTTTTCGAGTATGTCCAGAGGAACCTGGACTACTATATAAAAGAGGGGGGCACAATCGCGACGTACGAAATGAACGATTTTAGTCTGGACAATATTTCCGAGGGGCGACCCGCTTTGCGGCTCTTTGAGCTCAGCGGAAAGATGAAGTATCGATTGGCGGCGGATACCCTTCGCAAACAGCTCGCTCTCCAGCCGCGCACGGGCGACGGAGGTTTCTGGCACAAAAAGATTTATCCGTTCCAGATGTGGCTCGACGGCATATTCATGGCGGAACCGTTTTTTGCGTATTACGCCGCTGTCGCAAACGAGCCGGAAGACTTCGATGAAATCGCGCGACAGATACTCCTCATGGATCGACACACGCGGGACACGGCGACGGGGCTTCTCTATCACGGCTGGGACGAAAAACGTGCGCAAGCATGGGCCGACAAGACGACCGGCTGTTCCCCAACCTTCTGGTCGCGGTCGATGGGCTGGTATGTCATGGGCATTCTCGACGTCCTGGATTGGTTTCCGGCCGGCCATCCCCAGCGTCCCGCGCTCGTCGCCGCATTCCGGCGCGCCGTGACCGCCGTCTACCAATACCGCGATCCGGGGACGAAGCTATGGTTCCAGGTCATCGACCAGCCGTCGAGGCACGGAAATTTCCTCGAATCGTCCGCGGCGTGCATGTTTATTTACGCGGCAGCGAAGGGGGCAAACCGGGGTTATCTCGACGATTCGATGCGGTACAAAGCTCAGGAGAGTTTTTCGGCGCTCACAAAACACTTCATCACGACCGATGACAGGGGATTCCTCAGTCTGCACGAAGTGTGCCAGGGGGCGGGACTCGGTGGAGTGCCGTATCGCGACGGGAGTTTTGAATATTACGTGAATGAGCCGCGGAGGACAAACGATTTCAAAGGGATCGGTCCGTTTATCTTCGCGGCCCTCGAGCTCGAACAAGGTCCGCAACAGAAGAGGTCAAAGTGATAAGACGTCAAGGCAGGCGAAAGAACAAGGGATTCCACGTCACGCTGGAAGACATTGCGGGAAAGCTGAAAGTCTCCAAAGTCACGGTTTCGAAGGCGCTGCGGGGACATCCCGACATTTCCGCGAACATGGCTCTCCGTATCAAGGAGACGGCGCGGGGAATGGGATACTATCCGAACTACGTCGCGAGGAATTTGTCCTCACGTCGGTCGAACGCGATCGGCGTGATTGTGCCGAAAATCGCCCACCAGTTTTTCTCATCTGTTATCGAAGGGATCTACGACGCGGCGTTTCAGCACGGGTACGAAATCATCCTGACCGTTTCCCAGGAAAATGCGGAGCGGGAACTCAAGCACATCAATTCCCTCCTGTCCCTCCGGGTCGACGGACTCATCATGTCCCTCTCGCAACAAACTCAGGACTTTACGATCTTCTCGACGATCAAAAAGATGGGACTCCCGATAACCTTTATCGACCGCGTTCCGCCTCTCGAGGGCTTCAATCAGATCGTCGCGGATGACCGCGGCGGCGCCCGCGAAGCAACTCGTTACGCGATCAAATCCGGCTTGACGCGCATCGCCCATCTCGGCGGATTCCAGCACACGAACATCGGGCTCGAACGTTACCGCGGATTCACCGACGCGATGAAGGAAGCGAAGATCGACATCCAGAAGGAATGGATCCGGTTCGCGGGCTTCGATGAATCGGATGGTTACGAAGGGTTCAAGGCGCTCATGAAGCTGGGGAACAGGCCGGAGGCGATTTTCGCGGTCACGTTTCCGGTCGCCCTGGGCATGTACCGGGCCGCACGGGAGCTGGGCGTGATAATCCCGGAGGACGTGGACGTGTTCTGTTTTGGAAACAGCGGACTCAACGCCATACTCGCCCCACGCATGACGTACGTCGACCAACCGACACGCGAATTGGGGCGGAGAGCGTTCGAGCTCACGCTCGAGAATATCCAGATGAAAGACCGTTTTGTCCCCCAACAAATTACGCTTCCGACATCCCTCGTTGTCCGGAACTCTTCGAAGGACAATGCAGGCCCGAGAGAGCGGCCATGATGTATCCTTTCAGCGACATTCGAGATGCTCAACCCGCTTCCGGCCAACCTGATCATAGAGCAATTCGGATCCAACCCTTCTTCTGTTGTCTTCTCCTCGCCGCCATCGTTCCCAAGGCGGTGGCTCAGTCACCGGATTCGACCCAGGCCGATGTGAGCCGCATCTGTTCCAGCGCTCCGTTTCCGATGCCCCAAATCCGGATCCCGACGTTTCCCGAACGCTTATTGAACGTCAGGGACTTTGGAGCAGTGTGCGATGCCGTGACGCTGAACGACAAAGCGATAAACGATGCAATCGTCGCGTGCTCCCGTGCTGGAGGAGGCCGCGTGATCATACCGGCGGGCGTGTGGCGGAGCGGCCCCATCACCATCCTTGAGAACGTTGACCTCCATCTTGAACGCGGCGCCCTCCTGGCGTTCAGCAACCGACTGGAGGATTATCCGCTCATTGCCGGCTTTGACGGAAAATCCAGGAGATACCTGATCACTCCTCCGATTCATGCGTACCGGGCGAAGAACATTGGTTTGACGGGGGAGGGGATCATTGACGGGAATGGCGATGCGTGGCGCTACGTCAAGCGCGCGAAGCTGACGGCGCCTCAGTGGGAAGAACTGGTCCGCTCCGGGGGCGTCGTGTCTTCGGACGGGAAGGAATGGTGGCCTTCCCGCGAGGCCATGGAGGGCGAAGAGTATCTCGGGAAAATAACCGCATCCGGGAAGTCGCCGACAAAAGACGACTACGTTCACGTCAGGGAGTTCCTCCGCCCCGACCTCGTCGTTTTTGTCCAATGCGACGGCGTGCTCGTGGATGGAGTGACGCTGGAAAACTCTCCGAAATTCCACCTGCGTCCGCAACAGTCCGAAAACATTGTCATCCGCGATGTGCACATCATGGCGCCATGGTACGGACAGAACACCGACGGTCTGGACCCGTCGTCCTGCCGCAATATGGTGATTGAGCGGACAACGGTCGACGTGGGCGATGACGGCATATGCCTCAAGCCCGCCTCCCTTGCCTCGAGTCAGACGAAGGGTCCTTCGTGCGCGAATATCCTTATTGTTGACTGCACGGTCTACCATGCGCACGGCGGATTCGTCATCGGCAGCGAGAGCTACGGCGGTGTTGACAACGTCTATGTTCACAACTGCACGTTCGTCGGAACGGATGTCGGCCTGCGGTTCAAGTCGGCGCGCGACCGGGGGGGATTGGTTCACCATGTCACGGTTGACGGCATTCAGATGAGCGGGATCGAGAATGCAGCAATCTTGTTCGACATGTATTACGGAGGCGGCAGTCCCGACGACGAGCGGATGAAAGTAGAAGACACGCACGCCCCAAAACCGGTCACGGACAGGACGCCGCGCTTTGAGGATTTTGATATTTCCAACGTCGTGTGCATCGGCGCCCGGCAGGCCGTCGTGGTAAAGGCGCTGCCGGAGATGCCCTTGCGCAACATCGTCTTCAAAAACCTGAATATCGCTTCGCACGAAGGCGTCGACCTCGTTCAGGCCGATGGCATTGAGATGACGGACTGCGCGATCCGGCCGGTGACCGGTCCGGTGGTTCGTATCGATGAAACGAAAAACCTCATGATACGGCGGATGAGCTATCCAAAGGGCGCGGAGGAATTCTTGCAAGTGAAGGGAGAGCACTCGGAAGGTGTTAAAGTGGAAGGCGTCGAGCTTTCGTGGGCATTGAAGGCAGTCAATTTGAGCCCGGAGGTCAGGCGGAATGCGGTCGAAATCGTCCCCTGACGGTGATCGAACAGGTTTTCGCATGAAGGGGAAGTTCGACGGTCTCACGACCGCGTGCTCGATTGTTTGCGTTGCCATCGCTCTCGGGACATCGAACGTCTCATCGTTGACGAAAGTCGACTGCGTTGTGGCGAAAGACGGGAGCGGGCAGTTCCGCACGATTCAGGAAGCTCTCAAGAGTATCCCTCGCGGAAATGCGCGACTCTTTGTCGTGCTGATCAAGAAGGGAATTTACCACGAAAAGATTTTCCTGACGGAGAGTCACGTGGCGCTTGTGGGAGAAGACCGGGAGAACACCCGTATCGAGTACGCGGAACTGCGCTCGAATTGGACGCAGGCGGCCGACAATCGTCGGGATGGAACGCTCCTGGACAGGGACTGGGGTTCGGCTGTCGTAAACATCGGCGACAGCGTCACTGATGTCGTGATCGCGCATCTGACCGTTCATAACACGTTCGGGAGCGAAACCGGGAATCATGAGCATCAGTTTGCGATCCGGGGCTTTAATGCGACGCGCATCGCCCTTCTTGACTGCACGGTGGCGGCGGACGGTGGTGACACGGTGAGTCTCTGGAATCGGGATTCGGGCATGTACTATCACTGGGCCTGCGCGTTCGAAGGTTGGGTGGATTTCGTCTGCCCACGAGGATGGTGTTACGCCACCAATTGCACTTTTTTCGGACATGATCCGACGGCGAGCATCTGGCACGACGGAAGCCGGAACAAGGAGCAAAAATTTGTCGTTCGATACTCCGCTTTTGACGGCGTGCCTGGCTTCCGGTTGGGCCGTCATCACCGGGATGCACAATTCTATCTCCTCGATTGTTCGTTTTCGAAGAACATGGCAGACGAACAGATCTATTCCCCCAAGTCGCCGAATGTGACACCATGGATTTGGGGGCCGCGTCACTACTATGATAATTGTCACCGCCAGGGGGGAGATTTCACGTGGTTTTCGAATAATCTCGACGAATCGGCCGGATCTCCGGACGCCCGGGACCTTACCGCAAGGTGGACGTTCTCCGGCGCATGGGATCCCGAGATGTCGCTCCCGTCGGTCCTGCCGACCGCATCCATCCCGATTCCGTCCGACGGAGAGGGTGACGTCCCGGACAAGGGAACATTGTTACACTGGATTCCCGGAAGGGACTGCACGAGGAATATCGTCTACATGGGAGATTCGACGTCACAACGACTCGTCTCGTCCGGCGTCGGAAGTAGTTCCAGAACTGGAATTCTTCGGGACGGACGGGAGTATGTGTGGAGGGTCGACACGGTCACGCCGCAAGACACCCTCCGGGGGCCGCTCTGGCGATTCCGGGTTTCCGATGCGGTTGAGACCGGAAGGAGGGCTCATGAAAAGCCAGCCGGCAGCAATTGAGGAACGGCATCAGGTTTCTGGCGAAAAAGTTTCGTCTCGCGAAGTAAAGCGCATGCGTGTGAGGACTTTTCTGGAGGCGCATGAGCTCGACGGCATCCTGATCACGCTCCAGCCGAATTTCGCATGGTACACCGGCGGAGCGGACAGCCATGTGAATGTCGCTTCCGAAGAAAGCATCGCGGAGCTTCTCGTGACCCGGACGGAAGAGCACCTGTTCGTGAA
>DATJYV010000119.1:0-5669 GCA_035499415.1 Bacteroidota bacterium | reverse complement strand
TTCCAGCCGGAGATATTTCTCACGGCTCTGAGGATCGTTCGGAGGGATTCCACCCCGCTCAGAAGCACGAGCGACTGAAGGGCCTGACTCCGGACGTCCGGGTGAGGGTCGTGGAGTGCGCCCCGAAGCCGGTCGGTTGCGTTCCGGGCACGAAGAATCCCGAGGTCCCGTGCGGCCTGCGCACGAATCCACCAGTTCCCGTCGTCAAGCTGGGCGAGTTCGTCATCGACATACCCAAGAGACGAAAAGAAATAGTCGAGGCGCTCCGCCGCCTCGCCTGCCAGATCTCTGCCAAAGTCTATCAAAACGCCGCGCAGAACCTCCCGATGGACCTTTTGCATTTTCGGCGACAGTCGTGCGAGCGCAGACTTCAACGGCGCGATCAGCGCCTCGTACTGGTCGAAATCCTTCTGGGCCGTTGCGTTGGGCGGGAGCGCCGGAACGTCGCAAACGAGTAACTCGGTCATGATAGCCGCATACCGTTTGTAAACACCCGCCTTTGCCCTGCGCCTGCGGTCGTTTGAATACTTGTGTACGACAAGAGTTGCGGACGCGATAACGATGCAAAACGCGATCGCGACGGTCAGGACGAAGAATATGGCAAGCTGGGTACTCATGCTTTTCGGAAGATGGACGGCGGAACAACCGGACCTGGGCTCACGGGGCGGAAATATTTGCGTCGACGCCGGATGACGCGGGAGAGAACGAGGGACACTTCTATGGTCGCGGGCGCGCGAGAATTTTTTTCACGCGGGCCGCGAGCTCGTTGGGACTGAATGGTTTCGTGATGTAGTCCTCGGCTCCGAGCTCCAATCCGCGCAAAACTTCTTGTTCCTTGCTTTGGGCGGTGACCAGAAGAACGGGGATCGCCTTCGTTCGCTCGTCCTGCTTCAGGGCCGAGAGAACCTCAATGCCCGTCATAAGGGGCATCATAATGTCCATCAAGATAACTGCCGGAAGAAGTTCGCGTGCCTTTTTGAGAGCTGCTTCTCCGTCTTCGACGGCAACGACGTTGAGCCCGACGTTCTTCAGCTTGAACTCGATGAGGTTGCGGATGTGCTGCTGATCTTCGGCGACGAGAACGATGTCACTCATCCGGGCAGGTATTCGCGGTGGGACAGAAAAATGTCTGGACGAATGTACCTAAAAAATCATCGGAAAATCAATTTATTGCAATTCGGACGATATTTAATTATCATAATGCGAAAGCCACCCTTTGGACCCACCCCTACGTGACTGAGAAGCAAGGAGAGATGCAGGAGTGGTTGAACTGGCCACCCTGGAAAGGTGGTATACCCGCAAGGGTATCGTGGGTTCGAATCCCACTCTCTCCGCTGACCGATTTCTTCCGGCATCCGATCTGCGGAACGTACGTGTCTCGCTCCGCACGGATCGACGCCTGACTTCGAGGTATCCATCGATGCTACGACGCTGGCTATCCCTCTTCGTTCTCACTTCCATTCCTGCTGCTGTATTTGGTCAATCCGTCCTTTCAGTCAGCCTGGACGGCATGATCAATCCCTCGGCATCCGAGTATCTCCACGACGCGCTGGCCAAAGCGGAAGAGCTGAAAGTCGAATGCGTCGTCATTCAACTCAACACGCCGGGAGGATTGCTCAAGTCGACCCGTCTCATCGTCGGTGATATTCTCGAATCTTCGGTCCCCGTCGTCGTGTATATCGCTCCCGGCGGCGCGCAAGCGGGGTCCGCGGGAGTCTTCATCACCCTTGCTGCAAATATCGCGGCGATGGCCCCCGGAACCAATATCGGCGCTGCCCATCCTGTCACGGAGCAAGGCCAGATGGACAGCATCATGAATGAGAAGGCAACGAACGACGCCGCGGCATTCATCCGGTCGATTGCGGAGAAAAGGAACCGCAATCTGCAATGGGCGGAAGAGGCCGTCCGGAAGAGTCTCTCCATTACCGAAACGGAGGCACTCGGGAAGCACGTCATCGATTTGATCGCCCGAAACCTGGACGACCTTCTCGATCAACTGGATGGGCGACAGGTGATGGAGGGTTCGGGAAACGTCGTCCTTCATACGAAGGGAGCGAGGCTGATTCCGTTCGAAATGGGGTGGACGGAAAAAACCCTCGGCCTGCTCAGCGACCCAAATATCGCTTACATCCTCATGATGCTCGGTTTTTACGGACTGATGTTTGAATTGTACAATCCCGGTTCGATCCTTCCCGGCGTTGTCGGTGTCATTTCCCTCATCCTTGCATTCTATTCATTCCACACCCTCCCCATTAATTACGCCGGGCTCGCTTTGATCGTCTTCGGGGTCATCCTGTTCCTGCTTGAGATCAAGGTGGCTAGTCACGGGATTCTGGCGATCGGCGGAACGACGTCCCTCCTGCTCGGGTCGATGATGCTTGTCCGGTCGGACTCATCCCTCGAATTCGTATCCATTTCGACCAGCATCATCCTGACAACCGTGGGCGTGTCGGTCGTATTTTTTCTCTTTGTCATCGGCCTCGCGGTCAAAGCGCAGCGCGCGAAGCCGACAACGGGGAAGGAAGGAATGATGGGAGAAATAGGCGAGGTCCTCGTCACACTGAATCCGCGCGGGACGGTCATGGTCCACGGCGAAACGTGGAATGCCGAGTCGGCGTCCGGAAAAATCAACAAAGGAGAACAGGTCCGGGTCGCGCGCATGGAAAATCTCACACTCTTCGTCGAAAAAAAGGGTTAGACCCTGAAGGAGGCATCATGTATGCTCCATTTTTCTTTATCGTTGTCCTGTTCGCGGCAATCGTGCTGTTCAATGCCATCAGGATTCTTCGCGAGTATGAACGCGGCGTCGTTTTCCGGATCGGCCGCTTGATCGGCGTCAAAGGGCCGGGCGTCATCCTTCTTTGGCCCTTCATCGACAAGATGGTAAAAGTCAGTCTGCGGACCGTCGTCATGGACGTTCCCCCGCAGGACGTTATCACGCAGGACAACGTCTCGATCAAGGTGAACGCCGTCGTCTATTTTCGCGTGCTCGAACCCCAAAAGGCGATCGTCGAAGTGGAGAACTTCCTCTTCGCGACATCGCAGTTGTCGCAGACGACCTTGCGGAGTGTCCTCGGCCAGTCGGAGCTCGACGACCTCCTTTCGCAGCGCGACAAGATCAATCAGAAGCTCCAGCAGATCATAGACTCGCATACCGAGCCCTGGGGGGTGAAAGTTTCGAATGTCGAGGTGAAGCAGATCGACCTTCCGCAGGAAATGCAACGGGCGATGGCCAAGCAGGCGGAGGCCGAGCGCGAACGTCGGTCCAAGGTGATCGCGGCGGAGGGAGAGTTCCAGGCCTCTCAGCGACTCTCCGACGCGGCGAAGATTTTGAGCGAACAGCCGAGTGCGCTGACGCTTCGTTACCTCCAGACATTACGAGAGATCGCGACGGAGAAGAATTCGACGACGATATTCCCTGTTCCCATCGACCTCCTCAGGCCTTTCATGATGGAAGTGGATGCCGCCAAGGGCAAACGCTGACCATGAATGAATTCAATTCTCCACGGGTATAACCCGCTTGAGCATGTCGTCGCCGTTCAACAGCTGAACGACCAGTTTGTCCGCATTTACCGGCGGACGCCGTCGGCGCTCGCCTCTGAGGACCAGGAATTTTTCCCCTTTTTTTTTCTCGCGGACGACACCCTCCTCTCGCAATTTCCCCACCGTCATTGGATCAAGCGACTCGACGGAGATAACTATTATGCGTATCTCGCCGCTTTTCGCCGATGGGGTGATATGTGGGAGGCCGCGCACTACTGCCTGCGGGCGCATAACGAGAGAACCCGCACCCGCGCCGCAAACCTCCAATCATTTGACCTGATCCACCTCCGCCCCGATCCCGTCCATCAGTTTTTGCTCCAGTCCGGCATCACCCTTTTCAAATCGATGACGTTCGAGAAGCTCAAAAGAGTCCAGGTCGACGTCCAGGCCGTCGCCCGGGACAGACAGCGAAGCGACGCGAACCGGATGGATGACCGCATCGTCGTTGCGACAGTCACAACGGCCGATGGAGCGGAGTACGCGTTCGACGGTCTCTCGCTCGACGAACCGGCACTGCTCGGCAAATTCCTCCAGCTTCTCCGTGATCTGGACCCCGATGTGATCGAGGGGCACGACCTCTTTGTCAGAATTCTGCCGTATCTTGTCCGCCGGCTCGAGCTCCACGGACTCGAGTTCCGGCTGGGGCGGGATGCCAGCGTCATGCGCAGGACGTCCCGTCAGGATTCCGACTGGTCCGTTTTTGAAATTGCCGGAAGACACTTGGTGGACACGATCCCTCCGCTCGAGGCATACGATTTTGCAAGGAAATCCCTCGAACAATATCGTCTTCCCTACCTCGCCGAGCAGTTCAAAGTAGCTCAACAGGGCCGCATCGATCTGCTGGACCACGAAGTAACAAAAGCGTGGCGCGAAGACGCAAGGTCGCTCATCGATTTTTCGCTTCAAAATGCGCGGGACACTCGCTCGATCCTGAACATTCTCTCGCCCAGCAGTTTCTTCCTTGCTCAAATGTGCCCTTACAACTACGGCACCCTCACACGTCTCGGGTCCGCTGCAAAGCTCGAATCCCTCCTGATGCGCGAATATATCCGTGTGCGTCATTCCGTCCCGAGGCCGGAGGCGGGCAAACCGGTCGTCGGCGGCTACACCGATGTTTTTGCCACGGGAGTGTTCGAAAACGTCTGGTACGTCGACGTCGAATCCCTCTATCCTTCGATCATGCTGAGCCGCGGAATCGGCCCCGGAAGCGATCAGCTCAAAGTCTGGCCGACACTCCTGTCGGAACTGACCGATTTGCGGATCCAGGCAAAACGCCGGTCGCAGCAGGCGCATGGCGAGGCCGAGCGTTCGCAGGAGGATACGCTCCAGTCGGCATTCAAGATTCTCATCAACTCGTTCTACGGCTATCTTGCCTACTTTCGAGGCCTGTTCAACGACTACGAACAGGCGGACGCCATAACGCGGGCGGGACAGGAAATTCTCCGGTCAATCATCCATCAAATCGAGCTGTTCAACGGCCGCATCATCGAAGTTGACACTGACGGCATTTATTTCATCCCCCCGGATAACATCGCCGGGCTGGCGGCAGAGAGCGCCTTCATCGAGCGCCTCTCCAACGTGCTCCCCAACCGCATTCGGCTCGTCCTTGCCGGTCGATACAAAAAAATGCTCAGCTATAAGAAGAAAAATTACGCGCTTCTCGACGAAGACGAGCGGATGACGATACGAGGAAGTTCATTGAGTTCCCGGGGGCTGGAACGGTTTGCGAGGACGTACATTCAACGATGCATCGAGTGTCTGTTGCGGGGAGACGTCTCCGGCCTTCATCAGACATACGTTGCCGCACGAAACCAAATAGAACGCCATCGGTGGCTGGCGGCCGATTTCTGCAGGACGGAGACGCTGCGAGACTCACTTGAAACATACGAGCGGGAGGTCGCATCCGAAAAGCGAAATGTGGGCGCCGGCTACGAGGTTGTGCGGCGGGCAGGGATATACGTCAAAGCCGGGACGAGCGTTTCGTATTATGTGACCGGTTCAGACGCGAACGTGAAGATCGCGGACAATGCGCGAATTGCGGAGGAATGGGACGCAAACCTCCCCGATGAAAATACGGCCTATTACCTCGCGCGCCTGAGCGAGTGCTCGGCAAAGTTCCGGGATTT
>DATJYV010000118.1:0-11883 GCA_035499415.1 Bacteroidota bacterium | reverse complement strand
CCATTGCGCGAGCGATCGACCGTTGAGCTCCACGGAGCCGGGGCGCGTCATACGATGAGTTTCAAAAACATACGTCCGCTTTGCGGGCCGGCCCCGGTAGGTCCCTTGCATCCTCCCGATATCTATCCGGTATGATGTCGAGGGAGTTTCGCGTGGCGGGCTTCCACCCTTCAGGAGAAGCCCGTGTTGAATCGACATCGTTCCGTACTGCCCCGTTTGATAATCGAGCGATTTGCCGTCATCATCGTACAACGCGCACGGGACGCTTTGCGTTTGAGCCGGATAGACAACAAGGAAGAGTGTGTCCAAGGGAAACTCATCCGAGTAATTCATCACGGGCTGCATCGGAATGACGCTTCCCGATTTTACGAAGAACGGGATCTTGTCGAGACTTGCATCCACCGTTGCGGCCTGGCCTCCCTGGTAGGCCCGGTCGCTCCAGTAATCGACCCATTCGCCTTTTGGAAGGTTCACGGTTTTCGTCCACTGCCCCTGCTGAACGACGGGCGAAACCAGAAACGCATCACCCCACATGAACGATGAATTGTCGTTGACGAGGTTGGGATCGGTCGGATCGAGCCAGAAGAGAGGACGTGCGAGCGGCGCACCGGTGAGATAGTTTTGGAACGCGAGGGAATAATTGTACGGCAGAAGCCGGTACCGGAGCTTGATAAAGGAGACCGCAATATCCCGGGTTGTCGGAGAAAATCCCCACGGCTCCGTCGGCTGGTAGTCGGTTCCGTGCGCCCGCATCATCGGATTGAACGCTCCATACTCCATCCATCGCGAATAGAGTTCCTCGGTCGTCGTTCCGGCGGTGAATCCGCCGATATCCGAGTTGTGGTACGCAAGGCCCGACAGTCCGGTCTGCAGCAGCATCGTGGGTTGGAGCGCAAGGCCGCCGAACGTTTTTGCGACGTCGCCCGACCAGGTTGTGACTCCGTAACGCTGAATCCCGGCAAACCCCGACCGCGTGAGGTTCACGAGACGCTCGCCCGGCCTCATCCGTTCGAACCCGTCGAAGACCGTTTTCGCCCACAGCAGGTCGTACACGTTATGGATTTTGGCCCGCGACCCCGTCGCAAACGACATATCGGTTCGGTCGTTCTCGGGCTCTCCGAGGTCCGTCCAGATTCCTGCGAGCTGAGACCCGAAGAATGCGGGATGCTTCGCCCACCACCACGATTGGGCGGACGGATTCGTCATGTCGAACAGCGCCGCGTTACAACCGCACGACCACCAGTTCGGCAATAAATACGGCTGGCCCTGGGGATTCTTCGCAAAGTACCCGTTCGCGTATGCGTCCTGAAAATTCGAGGAGAGTGACACGATGTACGGCTCCGTGATGACGATGGTTCTCATCCCCACGGAGAGAAAATCGCTCATCATCTTGAACGGGTCGGTCCACAAGGTCCGGTTCCAGCTCAGGTCGCCCATGTTGAGGAACCAGTAGAGGTCGAGAACGATCGCGTCGCACGGAATTCCCAACGAGCGAAAAGTCTGTACGGTTTGACGCGCGTCGGATTCGCTGCGATAACCGTATTTGGATTGAATATAACCGAGTGCCCATCGCGGGGGAAGAGGATGTGAGCCGGTGAGCCAGAGGTAGCGCCGGAGCTGTTCGCCGACCGTCGGCGCAGCGATGACGTAGAACGAGATCTCCCCGCCGAGTGCCGTGTAGCTCGCGAGCGATGGGTCTGCCTGGCCGAGGTCGAGATACCCTTCGTACGTGTTGTCGATGAACAAGGCATAACCGTTCGTCGAGGCGATGAACGGAATGTTGATGTTCCGCGTCGGGATGGAAGATGAGTAGGCGTACCACTGCGTGTTGAGCAGGCCGAAGCTCTTGCCCCGCAGGTCGAGGCTCAGGTCGCGTTCCCCGGTTCCGTAGAAATGGTCCGATGGCTGGATGGAAAACCGCATCGTTCGTTCCAATCCCCGCGCCCCCAGTCCGCCGACGGGAGGTTCCGAAAGAAGGAGATGATGGGATCGGTCGAAGTACGAAACGCGGAAGGGCGATATCGTGCAGACGATCAGAAGGGAGGATGTGCCGATGTCAACCGTTGAATCGGTCTCCGCCACCGAGCACGATACAGCTCCGGTGGTATCGGCGACGACCGCGAAGCTCGAGTCCGGCACACTGGAAGGTGTCGGTAGAAAATCGACCCGGACGATGTCGGGTTTATAGAAGATGAATCGCACGACCGCAGAGTCGGCGGTCTGGAGGGTGACCACCCTGCCGGATTGGGAGTACGAAGCGAGGTTTCCGAGCGAGGTGAAACCCTGCGGAGAGACGCCGCGCCATGGAATCAACAGGACGATGAAGACGGCGAGGTATTTCAAAATGTGGTATTTCCTATTTCCAAGCAACCGTCACCCCGATCTTTGGGCCGAAGGCCCATCAGCCTCTGGCTGAGGTTCGGGGTCTGTGAACGTCAGATGCTGAAACGAGTTCAGCATGACGCTTCCTTAATACGTTGGAGCCAGCTGAATTGAGGACGCTACTCAAAATGTCGGCAGTTGTTGTTGGTAGACTCGGACCGCGTCCGACTCCGCCTCATCCCGAAATATATCCGATGACAGCCCCCCCAACCGCGCCAATCGCAAGGATGGGCCCGTACGATTTTGTGATGATCGCGGGCGGGAGACTCATAAGAAGGCCGAGCGTGATTCCCTTTGCCCACCCGGCCATCGGCAGCGCCGCGTTGCAGATAACGAACGCTTCGCCAAATCGATGAATAAACGCTCCGAGCATGGCCCGGTTTTTATCCTCCATCTTCATCGGGATCATCAGCGCAGCGTCCAGGCCGCCGTAGATTATTCCGCAAATGAGTCCAAGAACGACGTGAGACATGGGCATCCTCTATAAGAGTGGGAGATTGCGATGGGAAGATTGGATTTTGGAAAGCTAAACGAAGCTGCAATGAGATGCAAGACGGAATCGCCCCCGCGTCGCGTACCCATCCGCCGAAGTCAGGACCTGCCCAAGACCTTAGACGTAGGCGGAAACACCGACGCTTTTACGAAAAAAGTCCGATGAATCGGACTGAGATTCAAACCCACCATCCTTCAGGATGGTTTTTTCGTACCAGCGTCGGCGTACCCGTCCGCCGAAGTCAAGACCTGCTTAAGACCTTAGACGTAGGCGGAAACACCGATGCTTTTACGAAAAAGGTCCGTGAATCGGACTGAGATTCAAACCCACCATCCTTCAGGATGGTTTTTTCGTACGAGCGTCGGTCTTCAGGCCGACGCGTTCCCGTCAATCGCTTCTTGCTTTCACGGGCTCCGTCACTCCGGTGTGTTGCAGGCGGCGGTTATGCCTCCCGTCGGCGCTGGAAAGCGGGGGATTCGCACTGAGGGACAATCATCGATAGATGCGAGCGAAACGTCGTTATCCCTTGACTTCTGCCCCCAAAACCATTATCATTGACTAACCGGTCAGTCATAATTTACGGGACATCCTGTGTCTCCAAGGTCGAAAAAAATCGCCGCCATCATGAGGGAGAAAAGTCGGACAGCCATCCTCTCGGCGGCGCTGGAGCTCTTCGCGAAGCAGGGGTACTCTGCAACGACCGCCGAAGAAATTGCCCGGAAGGCGGGAACATCGAAAGGACTGATCTTCACCCATTTCAAGACGAAGGAGAATATCCTCCTCGCCATTTTCGAAGAGCAGCTTGAGCTCGTTCTCCCCCGGTTCTTTCGGGACGACGACGCCCGGCCGGCCGAGCAGAAGCTGGTTGCGTTGATCGACTCGTGGGTGGACGTCATCAAATCCCAGCCGCTCCTCGTCCGTCTCTCCCTTCAGCTCAATCTCGACGACGAATATCGCAGGATCATCAGAAATCGAAAGACCATGCAGTACTACCAATCATTCCTGTCCCGTATGACCAGGACTGTCCGGGAAGCGGGGTCGGATAATCCCGAGCTCGACACGTTCGTGCTGATGTTCTTCTTCGACGGAATCGTCGCCAACTATACGGTCGCTCCCGAGTTGTTTCCCATCGATGCGATCAAGGATCGTCTGGTGGAAAGTATGGCCTCGCGCTGGAAGAAACCGCCCCGGACGCTCTCAACTCCTTCGCTCCCGGCCCGCCGGCGTCGAGCCCGGAATAGATGAAAGGCGCGTGTCGCAACGGGCAACACATATTCTCGCAGCCGCGCTCCTGACGCTCTTCACACGGCACGCGCAATCGCAATCGCCGGAGCTCCACGGCCAGGCATCCGCATCAGTGGCGGGTAATACGGATAACGCCGACGACGCCGGGTTCGGCTTGAGATACTTTCCCGACTTCCTCGCGGGGCAGGTGATCGGAGACGGACTCGATGCAAGCATGGAACTCTCCCTGAATGCCCTCGCAACCGGCAGCTATCGGAGGAATGAACTTGCGTCCTACGACGGGACAATCAAACTCTATCGTGGTTGGCTCAGGATTTCAACCGACCGGTTTGAAACGCGCATCGGGCTCCAGAAAATCAGCTTTGGTTCCGCTCTCCTGTTCCGTCCCCTGATGTGGTTCGACCGGATCGACCCGCGCGACCCGCTCCAGTTGACCGATGGAGTGTACGGAATCGTTTCCCGTTACACGTTCCAGGACAACTTGAATTTCTGGCTTTGGGGGCTCTACGGGAACGATGAGACACAGGGATGGGAACTCGCTCCGACGGAAAAGAAAACGGCCGAGTACGGCGGAAGAGCGCAGGCGCCGCTCTGGAGCGGCGAGCTTGGCGTCTCATACCATCATCGGCGCGCCGACATACGCTCTCTCCTTCCTGCGGGTGCGGTGGGCAGTTCAACCATCCCGGAGGACCGCCTGGGGTTTGATGGCAAATGGGATGTCGGCATCGGCGCCTGGTTCGAAGCGGCCCTGACGCATGACGAGACCGGCATTCCGGACCTTCAGTATCAAAGACAGGCGACGGTCGGGGGAGATTACACGTTCTCCGTCGGCAACGGCCTGTATGCTGCGGCCGAGTACTTTCGAAGCGACAATCCCCCGAGCGCGCTCGGTTCCGCAGACGGCCTCGGATTCTCCGGCCTCACCATGAACTATCCGGTCGGCATTCTCGACCAGCTCTCGGTTATTGTCTATCGGGACTGGAAAGACCGGCAGTGGTACCGTATCATAACATGGCAGCGGAAATATGACAACATAAGTTTCTATCTGCTCGGATTCTGGGATCCCGACACTTTTCTGATTTATCGAAGTCAGGGAAGCACCAATGCATTCGCCGGTACGGGAATTCAAATCCTGGCGGTCTTTAATCACTGACGTAAATCAGACCCTGAAACGACTTAAGAGTGACGAGCGCCCGTTCCTGGGGGAGCTTCTGGACTGAATGAATATATGAAGATTGGAGCATGACGTGGATCGAACAAAACAAAATTCTGCCTTGATCACGACCGAGAATCTTGTCAAGACCTACGCCTTGGGCCAGACCGAATTGAAGGCCCTCGATCGCATCAACATCTCCGTGAAGCGCGGAGAGTTTGTCGGCCTCGTCGGGCCCAGCGGCTCCGGGAAGACGACGCTGCTCAACATCATGGGGGCTCTTGATGCGCCGACGCGCGGAACCGCCGAAATTCTCGGCCGCAAGGTCGAATCGCTCTCGCATGCCGAAGCGGCAGCGCTCCGAAACGAGCACATCGGGTTTATCTTTCAGACATTTAACCTCCTTCCTGTCTATACGGTCTTCGAAAACGTCGAGTTTCCCCTTCTTTTACAGCATGTCGACGCTCCGCGCAGGAAAAAGCTCGTCGAAGAGGCGCTCGCGTGGGTTGGCCTCGCCGACCGCGCAAACTCCCGCCCATCCCAGCTTTCCGGGGGACAATGCCAGCGCGTTGCGATTGCCCGGGCGGTCGTCAAGAAACCGGAGATTTTGCTGGCCGACGAGCCGACCGCGAACCTGGATGCCGAAAATTCCCACCACATCATGAAAACGATGGCGCGGCTCAACCGGGAGCTCCAGACGACGTTTGTCTTTGCAACGCACGACGAGAAAGTCGTCGGCTATCTTCGACGGAAGGTCACGCTCGTCGACGGCAAGGTTGCAAAGGATGAGACCGCACGCGCTCATTCCGGAAAACGGGGTAAACCATGATGACATTGACGCTCGCGCTGAGAAATTTGCTCGGCGCCGGACTCCGGACGTGGCTCAACGTCATCGCCCTGTCGTTCTCGTTCGTCGCCATCATTTTCCTCCAGGGATTTTACAACGGGCTCAACGACCAGGTGGAGCGCGCGACGATCGACGCGCTCTATGCGGGGGGTCAATACTGGAACAAGGCGTACGACCCGTTCGACCCGCTGTCGCTGGATGACGCGCACGGCGTTCCCGCTCCTGAACTTCAAACGCTCATCAATGACCATAAAGCGACCCCCATCCTCATCACCCGGGGCACCATCTATCCGCAAGGCCGGTTCCGCTCCATTCTCCTCAAAGGAATCGACCCGAATCAACAAATCATTTCCATCCCGTCAACCCTTCTCCGCGACACATCCCTGGGCATCCCGGCTCTCATCGGAAGCAGAATGGCAAGAAGCATCAACCTGAAAAAGGGAGATGTGCTGACGGTGCAGTGGCGCGACGCGCACGGGACGTTTGACGCCCGCGATGTGACCATCGCCGAGGTTTTCCGCACTTCCGTTCAGGATATTGACAACGACCAGGTCTGGATTCCGCTGGACCGCTTCCGGCAACTTGTGCGCATGGACCGCCAGGCGACTCTTGTCGTTCTCGGCAAAGGCGTGACGCCGGCGGCACACATCGCCGACTGGAACTTCAGAGACCTTTCGTTTTTGCTGAGCGATATCCATTCGCTTGTGCGGATGAAGAGCATCGGCGCGAGCATCATGTACGGCCTCCTCCTCTTCCTTGCAATGCTGGCGATCTTCGACACGCAGGTCCTCTCCATCTGGCGCCGACGAAAGGAGATGGGGACGCTGATGGCGCTCGGGATGACGAGGACGAAACTCGTGGGATTGTTCACGCTCGAAGGAGCGCTTCACAGCGCTTTGGCCGCGCTCGTTGCAGCGTTGTACGGAATCCCCCTGCTGGCCGTTGCGGCGAACAAAGGGTTTTCCCTCCCCAATGCCTCCGACTCGCTCGGCTTCGCGATCGGCGAAAAACTTTTTCCTGTCTACTCCCCCTTCCTGGTCATCGGCACGACGCTCCTCGTTTGCGCCGTCACGATGGTCGTCAGCTTCATGCCGACGAGGAAGATCGCGCACCTCAAGCCGACAGACGCGTTGAGGGGAAAAATGACATGATCCGGTTCCTCTTCAAAGGACTTCTGCGGGACAGATCCCGGTCACTCTTCCCGTTCCTCACCGTCTTCCTCGGCGTCCTCCTGGTGGTGTTTCTCCAGGCGTGGCTGAACGGTGCGTTGTCGAGCCTGGTGCAATCGACGGCGCATTTTCGCACCGGACATGTCCGCGTGATGTCGAGGGCGTACGCGAAGGAAATGGACCAGGCGCCGAACGACCTCGCCCTCCTCGGCATTGATTCGCTCATCGCGGAATTGAAGGGGGCGTTCCCTGATTTCTTCTGGACGCCGCGGATACAATTCGGGGGCCTCCTGGATATCCCGGACGAACACCACGAGACAAGAGCACAGGCACCCGTGAGCGGGATGGGCGTGGATTTGCTCTCGCCGGATACGCCGGAATGGAAGATTCTCAACATGCGGGGCGCGATCGTCCGGGGGCGCGTGCCGCGGGGTCACGGGGAAATTCTCGTCGGCGACGAGCTGGCGGGAAAGCTCCGGATCCAGCCGGGCGATACGGCAACGTTGATCAGCTCAACGATGTATGGAAGCATGAGCGTGACGAACTTCGTCGTCGTGGGGACGGTCCGGTTCGGAATTGTCGCAATGGATAAGGCCACAATGATTGCGGACGTCTCGGATATTCAGCAGGCGCTCGAAATGGATGGAGGGGCGGGAGAGATACTCGGCTTCTTTGCAGACGACGTGTATCACGACGACCGCGCGAGCGCCGTGACGGCCGAATTCAACGAACATCATCGGGCAGCCGCGGATCGGCCGCCGACAAAGTCGGATATGTTCTCGCCGGTCATGGGAACGCTCAGGGACCAATCGGGGTTGGCAGACTACATGGATTACATCGACGTTTTTTCCGGCGTGATCATGGGAGTTTTTCTTCTCGCCATGTCCATCGTCCTGTGGAACGCCGGGCTGACGGGGAGCTTGCGTCGTTACGGGGAGATCGGCCTCCGCCTGGCCGTCGGCGAGGACAGGTCGCACGTGTACGCATCGATGCTTGCGGAGTCGCTGATGATCGGCCTGATCGGATCGCTGGCAGGTACCGCGGCCGGCCTGGCGATTGACTATTACCTGCAGGTGCACGGCTTCGACATGGGGGCGCTCCTGAGAGACAGCAGCATGATGCTCCCCGACGTCATCCGCGCGCGCATCACCGGCTTCACGTTCGTCGTCGGATTCCTGCCCGGGGTCCTCGCAACATTTCTGGGAACGGCGATGTCCGGGGTCGGCATTTATCAACGCCAGACATCGCAACTATTCAAGGAACTTGAGACATGAACCTTTCCGCGTGGTGGGTACTCGCGCTCTTCTCAGCTCATCCATCTACCCAAACTCTTTCGGGAGACGAGATACTGAGGAGGGTCGACGAAAACATGTTTTCGGACACACGCATCGCGGAATCGCGGATGGTGATCCACGGAGCGAGAGAATCGAGGACGATCGAATCCAGGTCATGGCAGCGGGGGACGAACGAATCGTACACGGAGTACCTTGCTCCGGCCCGGGAGCGGGGAACGAAGATGTTGAAGTTGAAGGATCTGTTGTGGGAATATTCTCCGTCAACCGACCGGACGATCATGATTTCGGGCCATCTCCTTCGTCAGTCGGTCATGGGGTCCGACCTTTCATACGAAGATATGATGGATGACCCTCACCTTCCGAATATGTACTCGGCCGCCATCGCCTCCGAAGACACATTCGCGGGGCACCGTGTGTGGGTCGTCGACCTCACAGCGAAGAAGGAGGACATTGCGTACGACCACCGGCGGATATGGGTCGACCAGGCCCGCTTCGTACCGCTCAAGGAGGAGCTGTACGCACGGAGCGGGAAGCTTCTAAAGACGATAGATATCCGAGGGGTGATACGGGTTCAGAACCACTGGGTCGCGAACTCCATCCTGTATAAAGACGTGCTGAAGGATGGGGATGGAACGGAATTCTACATCGACTCCGTGACACTTGACGCGAAGATCCCGGACTACCTGTTTTCAAAGGCCGCGTTGAAGCGGTAAAGAAATGACGTCGCGGGAACGACTATTTCATCAGCAATAGTTTCTTCGTCTGCGAGAAGGACCCCGGTTTGCCGCCGTCATTTTGCCGCGCCTCAAACCCGTAGAAGTACACTCCACTCGCCACGTTCGTCGCATCCCACTTGACGCTGTAGCTCCCCGCCGCCCTTTCATCGTTGACGAGCATCGCCACCTCGCGACCCAGAAGGTCGAATATCCTCAGGGTTATGACACTCGAAACAGGTAACTCGAAGCTGATAACTGTCGACGGGTTGAAGGGGTTGGGATAATTCTGCGATAACGTAAATTCCCGCGGCGCTGAGCCGACTTCAACGTTTACAATTGAAGAGTACTTAAACGACCCGTCCCGGTCGACTTGTTTCAGGCGGTATACATAACTGCCCATCGGAACGTTTTTGTCCGAATAAGTGTACGACTGGATCGACGCGCTCGTTCCGTGGGCCGGGACCGAAGCGACAGTGATCCAGCCATTCCCTGACCGCTGACCGCCGACCGCTGACCGCTGCACATCAAACCTGTCCGCATTGACTTCCGTCACCGTTGACCACTGAAGTTCGGCCCCGAAACCTTGTGCGCTCGCGTTGAACGCCGCCAGCTCGACCGGAAGCGAGCCGTCGGAAAAAATTCTGCCGGCATACACATTCGCATTGCCGTCCCTCTGGTCCGTCCATGCGATGAGCGCTCCGCCCGATCCGTCGCGAGCGATGACGGGACTGGTCTGGTCCGTCGAATGCGACGACACCGGAGCGCCGTCGGCTCCCCAGTATTGGTTTGCAAACGGGTCGATGTGTTGCGCATAAATGTCCGCGTTGCCGGTTCCTGCGCCACGGCGGTCCTGCCACGCGATGATCGCTCCGCCATTCTCGTCACTTGTGATGACGGGAAGCTGTTGGTTATGGACAGCAGTACAGACGGGGACCCCGTCGGTCGTCCATTGCACGGCACCCGAGTAGTCGACCCGCTGCGCATATATATCATCGCAAGTATCTGTGACTTCAGTCGCCGGGTCGGTGCGGTCGTCCTGCCATGCGATGATTGCCCCGCCCGAGCCGTCATAGACGATTGCAGGCAGTTTCTGAAAATTGTAAGCGGTGCAAATGGCAACGCCGTTGGTCGTCCAGTGCACGACGCCGCCGGCATCCACGCGCTGCGCATAAATGTCGTAACTCCCGCTCAGATAATTCTGCCATGCGATGATTGCTCCTCCAAGGCCGTTCGACGTGATCGCGGGAGCCGATTGATTGGTGGAAGCTGTCGATATCGCAAGGGCGGGGGAGCCGACCCATTGCTTCACCCCGGAGTTATCGACCTTCTGCGCATAGATATGATTGGCGGACAAAAACGCAATCACTGCACCTCCACTCCCATCGCTGACGATGACGGGAGAAGTTCCGTTCGTCGAAACCTGAACCCCGTCCGTGGTCCACTGCACGGCCCCGGATGCACTGACCCGTTGAGCATAAATCGAAGGGCCTCCCCGTCCGTCCTGCCAGGCGATAATCGCTCCTCCAAAACCGTCGGGAGCAATCACGGGAATGGTCTGGTCACTCAATGCGACCGAAATTGCCACACCGTCGGAATCGGAGCCGGAAATCCATTGCCGTACGCCGTCGCTGTTTAAACGCTGCGCGTAAATATCAAAGTCGGTGCCGTTGCGATGGTCGTTCCACGCGATGATGGCTCCTCCCAAGGTGTCGCTCGTAATGCAAGGGCTGACTCCGGCCGTGGACACCACTTGCTGTGACACGGGAACTCCGTCCGTCGTCCATCGGACAGCCCCCGACGCGTCGATTCGTTGAGCAAAGATATTAAAGGTGGAGCCGTTGCGCCCATCGACCCAGGCAATAATGGCGCCGCCGGAACCGTCAGACGTGATGCAGGAGTACTCTTGTGCGTTAGGTGCTTTCGAGATCGGGCAGTTGACCGTCGGGTCGGTCGACCATTGCGCGGAAACCCTGCCGATAAGAACAGTGACAAGCGCCATCGCTGTTATCAACCATCGAACGAAAATGTGTTTCATGGCCCCTCCAAGAATTCAAAATGGTCGCAGCACGTGAGTTGCGGAGCTTGTTGCTTCTCGAACAATCGGTCCGCCAGTGCCTGCTTCAGGTACAGTATGACGGGCTCCGAAAAACTTTCAGGCGGGTGAAGCCATTTGCCTCCCCTCCGTAAAACGGCCTCTTTTGAAACAAAATAAGTAAGTTTGCCTAAAATCAAAATCGGTCGGTTACACGGGAGGGGGCTGTCCATCCGAACCTGGTCCAAAGCATGAATTCATCCCGATGCTGGGCTTGAATTTCTGATTTGGTTCCCCCGCATTTCTACCCCTCGAACTTCGCTTTTCCCCCCTCAACGCTCGACTACGGCGCACAGCTGTCGAGCGGCGACGGTGCGTAAAGATAATACTGCATTCCCACTCTGAAACCATGATGCCATGCGTGCGGGAGAGCGCAGTACGTCACCGCCGCGAGTGCGGCGTGCGCCAATGCCAGCGGATAGACCGATCGTTGCCTCAGGTAGAATGAGGAGCTGAGCCAGCCGCCAAAGAGGGTGAGGACCGTCAGGACG
>DATJYV010000117.1:0-2463 GCA_035499415.1 Bacteroidota bacterium | reverse complement strand
TAACCTCCAACCCAAACTCCGTTGAGAAAAACCTTTTCTCTCCCTATCAGCCGAACCTCCCACCGACGGTCCGCCGGGAGCGATTCATAGAATGGGTCGGCGGTCGTGTGAAAAGGAATGGCCGTGTACGATTCGCAGGCCTTGAGATACGCGGGAACCTCTCTCGCGTAGTACGAACTCCAGCTCGAGTCCCCCCGTTCGTCGACGATCTCGAGCCGCGCCTCGCCGCCGATCAGCTGGATCGGCACGGATTTTTCTTGACGGCCCGATAGGTGGGCAGGCAGAAAAAGGATTGACCAACAAAGGAAGGAATAACGCCGGGTCACCGCCGTCCAGGATCGAGTCGACACGTTCGCCGGCTTCATATCGTCCTCGCTAGGAATCGAACTCGAGGGTCGCACGACCGCTCGAAAATCGCCGGAGCGCAGACCGGACAATGTCTGGGGACGAGCGTTCCGGGTCGATTTTCACCGTGAGACTCCTTCCGTCCACCTTCTCGAAGGTCACGATTTCCCCATTCACCTTGACCTTCGTGACTTCGTCCCATTGCAACGATTTTCGCATGAACAGCCTTTGCCGGACACGGATGCGTTCGTGGGAGAGTGTCATCGTCCGTCTGCGCAGTCGGGTTTTGAACCATCCCTGAATTTGCCGGTCGAACACCGTCGTCAGAATGACCACAACGCCGGTCAGAATAGTCGGTCGACGGAAAAGCTTCTTTGCGGACGGGGAGAAATTGATGCCCGAGCCGATCAGACTGACCCCGCCGGCGATTTTCAGGTACCGGGAGATGTGATGGAATCGTTCCTTCGAAATAAGAGGCAGCAGATTTCCCAACAGGACCGTCGACCCCGTGAGCAGATTGAAGATTTGCAGAACGGTCGCGCCGCCCGTTCCGCTCATTTGTGAAAACGTGTCCCCGAGCAGGACCGAGGCGCCGACCAGGTCGTTGACCGAAGCCACGAGCTCCGGATTGCCCTTTGGCCTGAGGTGGAGGATGAACTCTTCGGAGCCGGGCGCCGTCGCCGCCTTACTTCCAGATTGCAAGAATCACGCCTGCGGCGAGAGTCGAAACGAGCTGGTATCCCGTGTCGAGAAAGTATGCCTGGATCTTCTTGGGAGAGAAAAGATTGGCTGTGAATTGGACGGTGGTGATGAACCCGAGCCAGATCCAGAACCCCGTCTTCGCTCCGTCCATCACCGTTGAGGCGTTGGTATATTGGATGATGTGCGCGAGGACGTAATAGGTGACGAGTGCGGCGATGAACGACATGCCATACAACGGCGCAGGGTTGGCGTTCTTCATGTCGGCCTCGGTAAAATTATTCAACGCCATCCAGGGTTTGGCGAACAGGACGGGAGAATACCAAAGCCCGCCGACGAGCATGTTGACGATTGCACACACGAGGATGGCGAGGTAGTTGATGTGGACATCCATGAGAGCCTCCTTTTGTGGAATTAGGAAAGTTCGAACGTCGGATGACGATCAGTCCGAGTCGCCTTCAGGCGACTCGCGGGTGGATGGTCTGGGCAAGGGCGGCCATGCGGCCTATATGATGGTCGTCATGCTCCGCAACGAAGAACGCGAGGTCGACGACACGCATCGGCTGTTGAAGGCGCGGGTGGAGGGCACTTTTGCTTAAGAATGCTTCATCCATCTCCTCAAAACGTCGAACGAAGCGAAGTCGTGCGCGACGGAAAGAAGTGAGGATAGATTCAAGACTCTTGGAATTGTGCCGGGCCTCTTCCGTCTTCGGGTTCTTCATGTCCGCGGGCCGGAGGATTGTCGCGTGCGCTTCGTAATCCTGAAGCCGATTCTCGTGAAGCTCCTCAAGGTCGAGGAGATGTCCGATGTGCTCCTGGATCGACCACGCGTTGCCAATGCGCGTGGTCAATACTGCAGCGGAGAGCGATCTCGAAATTTCCTCGACACGGGATGGTGTACCGCGAAGTCGGGTAAGAATACACGGAAGGTGGCCGACGGGAAAATCGAAGTTGAAGCGTCGCTCAGCCCACGGCGTTTGATTGATCATCTGTCCTGCGTTTCTCCCTGGTTACGTCGCGTTCAGGTCTTCGAGCGATCTCCCTGGAACAAACACTGAAATCAGTTCAGTGTGACGAGGCCCTTTTTTGATGGCTTATCGAAGGGGCCTTCGTCACTCCGGCTTGACTGCCTGAGTTTTTTTCGGGGGTGCGGAATCTGCGATTCTGGGTCAGCGTCGACGGCATGGCGTCGGATGTTGAAACTCAGCCGGAGGATCCTGCCCCTGCCTGTCCGGCAGGCAGGCGCCTCTGGGATAACCAACCGGCAGGCGGGGATGATCCTTTGGCCCAATGTTCAGGATGACGATCCTCTTTTTTGGTACCGCGGAACCTCACGCTTTCTTCAGGTCTTCCGGTTTTATCGGCAGCCGTCGGATCCGCTTTCCCGTTGCCGCAAAGAGCGCGTTGCAAAGCGCCGGC
>DATJYV010000116.1:0-7929 GCA_035499415.1 Bacteroidota bacterium | reverse complement strand
GAAGAGGAACTGAAGATTCTCCTGGTTCCGCAGGATCCGAATGACACGAAGAACTTCATCATGGAGATCCGTGGCGGAACGGGGGGCGAGGAGGCGGCCCTCTTTGCGGCGGACCTGCACCGGATGTACACGCGTTATGCCGAGCGCAAAGGATGGAAAGTGGAGTTGATGGATTGGAACGAAACCGGGAAGGGGGGATTCAAAGAAGTGGTGTTCTCGGTTTCCGGCGAGGGGGCATACGGTGCGATGAAGTATGAGAGCGGAGTGCACCGTGTGCAGCGGGTTCCCGAAACGGAAGCGCAGGGCAGGGTGCACACGTCGGCGGCGACGGTCGTTGTGCTGCCCGAGGTCGAGGAAGTGGAGATTGCGATCAATCCCGCAGACCTGCAGTTCGATACCTACCGGGCGGGCGGGAAGGGGGGACAGAACGTGAACAAGGTGGAGACTGCCGTGAGGATCACGCACAAACCGACGGGGATCGTCGTGGCGTGTCAGCAGGAACGGTCGCAGTTCCAGAACAGGGAACGGGCGATGAAGATGCTTCGGGCAAAACTATACGAAATGAAGATAGAGGAGCAGACGGCGTCGCAGATCGCCCAGCGGCGTCTCATGGTGAAGAGCGGCGACCGGAGCGATAAGATCCGCACCTATAATTTTCCGCAGAATCGCGTCACCGACCACAGGATCGGGCTGACGCTCCACAACCTGAACGACATCATCGACGGGGATCTGGACAAGCTCATCGAAGCCCTGCGCATAGCCGACCGGGCCGACAAGCTTCAGCAGGCCGTTGCCTGAGGATCAAGGGGTTCCGTTACCTCCTCGCCGTTCTCACCCTTCCAAAAAAGCGCTTCAGCAATTCCTCGCTCTCAATGTCGCTCACCCCGGAGATCACGTGGCAGGTATGATTGAGCCGGCGGTCGTGCGTGAGGTTGTACAATGTTCCGCATGCTCCGGCTTTCGGGTCGAATGAGCCGAACACGAGGGTTGGAATGCGGGCAAGAACTGTCGCCCCGGCACACATGGGGCACGGTTCGAGAGTCACGTACAGGGTGCAACCCTCGAGGCGCCGGGAATGAAGGTGCTCGGACGCTGCGGTAATGGCGATCATCTCGGCATGCGCGGTGGCGTCCTGCATCCGTTCGATTTGATTGTGGCCCCGGCCGATGATCCTGTTCTCGTGCACGACGATTGCTCCGACTGGTATTTCATCCTCCTCGAAAGCGGCCTCGGCTTCACGGAGGGCGTGCTTCATCCACTGCTCGTGCGGTGTCATGTCGGCAAAAATATAGAGAAGGCACGCTGGATTTGCAATGAGAGAATCGGTTTGAACGGTTTGGACGTTTTGCGTATATTCATATCGCACAGACGGGGTCGTGACAAATACCGATTCACCAATCGGCAATCGACCAACGTCAATGCTCCTATTGCCCCGTGGTGTAACTGGCAACACGCCTGACTCTGGATCAGGAAAGTCTAGGTTCGAGCCCTAGCGGGGCAGCGAGCCAAATGCGGAATTGAGAATTCGAAGTTCGGAGTGGAAAATCAATCCATTCCGCATTCAACATTCCCCGTTCCGCGATTCGCCGGCCCTATCGTCTAACGGTCCAGGACGCAGCCCTCTCAAGGCTGAAATACGGGTTCGATTCCCGTTAGGGCTACTCCCAAAATGACAGAAGTTAGCGAGCCGCCGAAGTCCCGAAGGGACGCAGGCGGTGAAGCTAACTTCTTTGTCATTTTGAGGATCCCGACATGCTCCTGGTCGGGATCGGACTTCAAGCTGGGGAGAGGTTGGCAGTCTTATGACGCGCCGAAGTCCCGAAGGGACGCAGGCGGTGAAGCTAACTTCTTTGTCATTTTGAGGATCCCGACACGCTCCTGGTCGGGATCGGACTTCAAGCTGGGAAGAGGTTGGCAGTCTTTTGACGCGCCGAAGTCCCGAAGGGACGCAGGCGGTGAAGCTAACTTCTTTGTCATTTTGAGGATCCTGACATGCTCCTGGCTTAAAGGTCTTCCCGTTGCAGATACAGAATCCCGGCCGTCAGGGCGAATACTGCCACGGCTCCGGCGTGGATAACCGGATAAGGGTCAATGGCTCCTCCCGCGATTGCGGTGCCCAACGATTTTTGAATGGCAATGAGAGGAGGGAGTGCGTAATACAAAATTTGGAGAAACCGGTCGGGGGTTTGTTGCGCGTTGATGTTCATGAAATCGAAGGAGCGAATTTCAAGGATTGTTGCGCCGAAGAGGATATACAGAGTCGACAGGAGCGTTACGAAGGGAGTATGACGAAAGATGATGCCTCCCGCGGCGATAAACCCGTACATCGATGCGAACCCGACGACCAGAGAAGCGCAGGTCGACACGATCCCGCCGTTCCAGGTCCCGGTACGCTCCCACCAAATGAGAAGCCAAGTCAATCCGAACATCAGGAAGACGGAGGCGACGAGAATGGTCACTCCGAGATAGGTTGCAAGGATGAGGTCGGCCCTGGAAAATGGCTTTGAAAGATACAGCTCCACGGCTCCTCTTTGGAGGCGTTGCACGACGGTATTGGCGGAAGCGATCGAGCCGTACAGTAGCAAGAGCATGAATAAGATCGACCGTAGCAGGTTCGGATCCGGAATACGAGGGACGAATCCAAGAAAGATCGCCCAAAGCACTGCGACAACGGGCGTAACCTTGAACGCCGGCTGCATGGCCAGCTCGAAAATTGTGTAAACGGTCAGTGTTGCGAGGCGTTTCATTTCGGCGTCGTGACAGACACGAATAGGTCCTCGAGAGACATTCTGTCCTGGTCTATGGCGATGACTGTTGCGCCCATCGCCGTCAATTCACCGAGAAGATGTTCGAGTTCGCCGGCGCCGTTTACGCGGACAATCCACCGATCTTCCTTCTTCTCGACGGCTGATCCATTTTTCAGGACTTCCGGAGGTTGTCCGGCATCCACCCGAAAGCTCACGCGGAATTGTCCCGTCCGCTTGACAATATTTTCCAGATTGTCGACCCTCACCATCACTCCGTCTTTCAGCATCCCTACCCGGTCGGATATCTGCTCGACCTCGGAAAGCAGATGTGAGTTCATCAGTATCGTCTTTCCCGCCTGCCGTCGTTCGAGAAGCAGGTTCCGAAAAAGGATCCTTCCTTCCGCGTCCAGTCCGTCCGTCGGCTCGTCGAGAACGAGGATCTCCGGATCCCCGAGGAGCGCCTGAGCCAGGCCGAGCCGTAATTTCATCCCTTTCGAAAATTCCCCGATCCTTGCGTTCTTTCGCTCGCCGAGGGAAACGAGTTCAAGGACAGTCTCCGCCTTGAGTTGCGCCGAACGAAGCGTGAGCCCACCGAAGCTTCCCCAGGCGATAAGGAATTGCCGGGGGGTCAAATAAGCGGGGCATTCCAGAACTTCGGGCAAGTATCCCACCGATACTCTCGCCGACGCGTCAGTGGCCGGCAGGTCCATAATGTGCGCATCGCCGGAATCGCTGCGAATGAATCCCAGAAGGATCCGCAACAGCGTCGTCTTCCCGGCACCGTTCGGACCGATGATTGAGAATATTTCTCCCGGATGAACCGAGAATGTGACATCCTTCAGTGCCGATTTTCGACGACGCCCGAACCAGCCGGTCCGGAACGTCTTGCAGATATTGTTGAAACGGATAGGCGTCATCCGGACATTCCTACGACCGTCCCCGGGCTTTTATTGTTAGGCGGAGCACGTACCGGACTAAAATATAGAACAGCTCATAAAGAACAATCACCCCGGCGATCTTAACGAACGAGACCGCGGCAATAAGCCAGGTCATGGGCCTGTCAATGAGCCAGGAGTTCATCAAGACATTGATGAACGAGAAGAGAAGGATGATCAGAAATCTTGCGGCGTTGAAATCCGAGGGGGGCGGGCTTTCGAAATTTCTCAGGGTCATGGGATTCTCCTCGTGAACTCTATCGTTCGTCGTTGAGTCTTTCAATGATTTCTTTCAACTGGTCCGATTCGAGCGGAAAAGTCTCCGCCGACTCAATTGCGCCATCTTTTTCTGCGAGGAGTACCGAAGTCTTCTCGATTCGATACTTCTCGAACACCTTTCCTGGGACAAATACGTGGGGGAAGTTCCAGCCGCGCGACTTGATGAGTCCGTCGAGCATGAAGCGATCGGATTCGCCCGTTGCGCTGTCGGCCGCCGCGACGATGAGGACATTTCTCGAAAGACGATTCCTGGACCGCAGATCGACAAGCGAGGCGGCAAGCTCTTGATATGAATCCAAACACGGGGGACAGTTAAAGCTCGAGATGCGCGTGAACAAAAAGACGGTCCCCCGGCTCGGTCTCAAGAGTGCGGAGGCCGTGTCCCCGGACATCAACTCCTGAAGGTCTATCCTCTCACCGGACGGTTGATGAGGCGAGGAGCAACGGCCGAGAAGACCCGCCGCAAAGAAAAACAGGATCATCCGGACGATCTGCCTATTCGTGGGCACGTCCGGAATCTTTCTTTCCGTTCAATATCCTATAGCGCGTTAAGACGGTGCGCTTCTCCTCGCGAACGAGGATGCAGTCGGACCGCGTGTACACAACCGTCCCGGCCGGTTTTGGAAGTGTCAGTGCCTGGAGCAGCAGGCCGTTTGCCGAGAGAATGTACACGTCCCGATTCGCGTTGGTCGAAAAGTCTCCGCTGAGAATCCAGATGCGTCCACGGTTATCGCAGGACAAGTCATACAGGAGCTCGCCGGCCGGCAGGGCAAAGTCCGCGCCGTGCGGCCGCTGGGGAGATGCAGACGGAACGTTCGGAACCGAGTATGTTTGAACCAGGTTGCCATCCGGATCGTACTCTTCCAGAGTATTGAAATACTGGTACATGGCAAGGAGGTTGTTCGTGGGAGTGACGGCTAATCGCATTGAATTGAGGAGCATGTTGTTGTGCATTCCCGGGCTCCTGATTGGTCGAATGAAATTGCCGAGAGAGTCGTACACGGTGAGCAGTTCATCCGGTTTGTCCGTTGCCGTCGCGACGTAGAGTCGTCCGTTCCGGTCGAACGCGATGTCGACGACGAAGTTCGGTGCAGGGACCGTGCGCACGTATTTCAGGTCGGTGCTGATGACGTTTACGGCGGTGCTCAGATAGTCAACGATGGCCACCCGGTCCTTCCAGATCGCCACATCCAGCGGACCCTTGAACTCCCCTTTCCCTTTCCCGTACGCTCCGTACTTGCCCATATAAGTGCCGTCGCTTCCGAATTTTTTGACGGAACAATCGAGCTTGTCGGCCACGAAGAGATTTCCCTCGGAATCCTCCGCTATCCCGCCAATGAGGAGAACGTTTTGTCCGAATCGAGCGCCGAACGATCGTTCTGCCTTGACGCGGATGGCACCAGGAACATTCGCTTGGTCTTGCGGAGTGGCCCCCAGATTGGTGGACAGCAAGATGAGAAACGGAAACAAATTATGCAAGATGAATGATCCCTTGGTCATTTTGTTCCGGATGCGTGAGGAAGGTCCCCGCCCGGAGCGCTGCAATTCGCCTCCGGGCAGAGCCCTCTTCCCGCTCAGTTGGAGCCGCAGTTTTGCCAGCCGAGATAGCAGCCGTACTGGCACGCAGCCACCACCTTTGAGTCGAGCCATGAGAAATATGTGACACAATCGTCGCGGCAGCCCCAATAGGCAGTGTCGCAATATGCCGGTTTGGCGTTCGCTCGTTCCGTCATGGTGCTCGACGAGAGTGCGAGCGCTATGGCGAGGAGTATGAGCTGGCGTGTTCTTTTCATGGGAACCTCCTTCCGGTTATTGTTGGCCGTGTATTTTTCGCCGGATTGCTCCCCACACGGCGGAAGAGCCCCGATTCCTATTGCAACCCGATTGCCGAAGAGAGCCCGCTTTGAATCTGCGGCCAGAGTGCGACCAACAAGGACCAGCCGGTCCACGTCAAGCACGATAACGCAAGGGACCTCGACCTCGGAATATCGCAGAGCCGGGTCAGCCCGATCGCAAAAGTGACGACATACCAAACGGAAAATAGGTTGACACTTTGGGCGAGAACGTAGCGTATCCGTTCATTCGCCGCGTCACTCACGATATATTGCAGGCCCGGGACGAGATCTAAATCCGAGGGTCCCGAGACCTTCTCAATCCCCCTTGCGTAAATGAGCAGGACGTTGGTCAACGACATGAGTGACAAGACGATTTCGGCGTAAAGGAGAGACGACAAGATCGACCGGAAAGGAACTTCCCGCGACGCGATACGGACGACGGAACTCACAGCTATCCATCGAACCGGGATCGCAACGGCCTGAAAGACGAGGATGAGCGCGAAAGAAGCCATGGAGATTCCGGAGACAAGTGTGTTCACGGAATCCGCGCCGAACCGGGCCGCATAAATGTTCGACATCATCTGGCGAAAGACGCCCATCATGAGAAGAGACACTATCAGGTACATGAGCGAATTCAGCGAGAGCGGGACTGCCCAGCGGGAGCTGATGCGAATCTTCGAATAGGCATCGGAAGGGGTGGCGAGGACCGAGACACAATTATCCAGTTCATCCTTGAGCATCCTGAAATATCTCCCGAGTGGATAGATCATCTTCCCAACACCTCGTGAACGTCCGTTATGATCTGGAGGGGAGAGTACGGTTTTTCGATAAAACGACGGACGCCGAGCTGGAGGAATCGCTGCGCAATACCAGGGGGCAGGTAACTGCTGCAAACGATAGCGTCGACGTCCGACCTCATTTTGCGGATTTCTGTCAGCACCGACAATCCGTCCATTTGGGGAAGCACGAAGTCGAGCAGAATGAGACGAATCTCCAGGGCGTGTTGTTTGAAGCGCTCAATTCCCTGCGCGCCGTCCTCCGCCTCAACCACCCGAAATCCCGCTTCTTCAAGAAATCGCTTCGTAACAGACCGGAGCAATCCTTCATCTTCCACAAGAAGGATTAATTCATCTCGCCGGGACTCAATGGAGGAATCCGCGCGGTCCGCTTCATCATCCGGCATGGCAGTCCGAAAAAAGAAGGATGAAGAGCGTGATAGCGCTCCTTTCCCGATCGATTTTGGGTTATTGAATTAGAGCTCTCGAACGAGCCTGGCGACTCGTTGCAGCGCTGACACGCGCTTTCCCCGAAGGGCCTTGCTAAGAAGGCTTTTGGACATCCTCAGCCGCCGCATAATTGTTCGTCGGCTGATCCCCTTTTCCAACATCATTACCTGCACCCTGATATGAACCGGCCGGCGGCCTTGTCTCTGGCCGGGGATTTTCATATCATGAGTGTCCACAAGTTGACACCTTCCCCGTTCCCCATGATGACGATTATAAACAATTATGTTTCTATTGTCAAGACATATTTTAAACAAATACGGTAATGGCGCCGGGACGTCACACAATCGGTGAGCGCCTCAAGGCATTCGGTCAGTCGAAGTTTGGAGAGCACCATGGATGGAAGACGCGGTTTGCCGAAGCGCTGGGAATCTCGGCTCAGCATCTTGAGCGTTATCTCTCGGGAGCAACCGACCCGGGCAAGAAGATGTACGTCCGGCTCATCGGTCTGGGATGCGACGTTCGCTGGCTCCTCACGGGCCAGACACCTGCCCGTTCCCCGATGGAGTCACTTTCAAGCGTTGACCTCGCCCTGCTTTCCGAGTTGAGAAAGGCCGGAATATATTCGGTCGACCAGATTCGCTACCTTCTCGACCCCGAACGGCTTGCTGCGGACATTGGTGAGGCCGCTGCGAAGGAAATCGAAAATCGTTACAGGCTCTCCAGATCCTCGAAACACCGCAAAGCGTAATCCCCCCGGCACGACTTCTCCAGGTTGCCTTTCGCCCACATCGTTGAATTTTGCACGAGTTTTGCGTAGTTTTTCATGACTTGTGCCGAAAAAGACCGGACGGCCTGTTGCAGATCGATCATCCCGCAACGCAGCCACGAACCGGGTCCTGCGCACTTT
>DATJYV010000115.1:0-8303 GCA_035499415.1 Bacteroidota bacterium | reverse complement strand
TGGGAAAAATCGACGAGGGGCAGAAGAAGCGCGTGATCGTCTACGAACAGCCGGAGGTGCGGGACGTGAACGCCCTGCGGTTCGAACTGGAACAGTTTGTCAAATCCATCCGCGACGATACGGAACCGCCCGTGACGGGCGAAGAGGGACTGCAGGCCCTCGAAGTAGCCCAGGAAATCATGGAAAAGATTGAATCGAATACGGTGGTCGTCAGTCGTCATGCGCGAAAGCATTGACATCGCCGACCCGACGCTCCGCCGGGCCGGACAGCTTGGAAAACTGCGCGGCCTTCGCGTGTTCGTGGTGGGAGGATTTGTCCGGGACAAACTCCTCGGGCACCCCGTGACCGATATCGACCTCATGGTGGAGGGGAGCGGACCCGACTTTGCCCGGATGCTCGCCTCCGATCTGAACGTTGCGCCCCCCGTCGTGTACGAAAAATTCGGAACGGCGCTTCTCCAGCACGACAATCGAAAGGTCGAAGTTGTCGGAGCGCGCAAGGAGCATTACATACGCGGCTCCCGCAACCCGTCGGTTGAACCCGGAACGGTCGCAGAAGATCTGTCGCGGCGTGATTTTACGGTGAACGCAATGGCGGCGGAGCTCGACGGCGGCATGACAGGCGGAATCATCGACCCGTTCGACGGAAGGAAGGACCTGGAGGCGAAGCTTCTGCGTACGCCGGTCGATCCGGAGTCGACGCTCGACGATGACCCGCTGCGGATGATGCGGGCCGCGCGGTTTGCGTCACAGCTCGGCTTCAAGGTCGACCGCCGTCTCCTGGAAGCCATCGCGAAGATGTGCCAACGGATAACGATTGTCTCACAGGAACGCATCACCGACGAAATCATGAAGATCCTGGCAAGCCGCCGACCGTCGACCGGGCTTCAGATTCTGTTCGATACCGGCCTTCTCAAGATCGTATTCCCGGAGGTTGCGGAACTGTCGGGCGTCGACCAGCGGCGGGAGTATCATCATAAAGACGTCTTTCTTCACACCTTAAAAGTCGTTGACAACATCTCTGAATCGACCGACAAGATCTGGCTGCGGGTGGCGGCTCTGTTCCACGACATTGCCAAACCCGCCACGAAAGCATTCATCGAAGGGACCGGCTGGACGTTCCACGGACACGAGGAAATGGGCGCGCGCATGGTGAAGGGACTGTTTCGCCGTTTGCGGCTTCCGACGGACCATCTCGGCTATGTTGCGAAGCTCGTACGGCTTCACCTCAGGCCGATGGCACTCGTCGACGAGGGGGTGACCGATTCAGCCGTGCGCCGTTTGATGTTCGATGCGGGTCCCGACCTCGACGACCTGATGACACTGTGCCGTGCCGACATCACCTCGAAGAACCCTCAACTGGTCGACCAGGTGAAGAAGAACTACAACCTCGTCCTCGAGAAAATGAAAGAGGTGGAGGAGCGTGACAGGATCAGGAACTGGCAGCCGCCGCTCCGGGGGGATGAGATCATGAAGGTTTGTTCACTCGAGCCGGGGCCACTCGTCGGTGTTTTGAAGGATGAGATTACGGATGCCGTCCTGGACGGCCGGATACCGAACGACCACGATGCGGCGCTCGCATATCTGCTGGCGGTGAAAGACAGGGTGATCGAAGCAGGTGTCGCCGGCAAGATTGGAAAAGCACCCTCCCCGCAGAAATTTCCCGCGGACGGAAACAATCGGCAGGTAAGGTGAGTCTAAAACTGAGGATTTATTGAAGTTTCGGGCCATTTAATGAAACTTTCCTTGAGAATTCTCGTTACATTACAGGGATTTGCATACACCTTCGCCTCAATAATACGAATAGGGACCAAAACCATATTGGAGATCCATTGATGAGACGTCTTCAGCATCTCGTGATTCTTTTTCTCTTCACCGTATCGGCTGGCTTTGCGCAGTCGAAACCGGAGGCAAAATCGCTCACTCTCGACCAGGCAGTCCAGACGGCATTGGCGCAGAACCTTGACATCCAGACCGCGGAAAACAACGGCGTTGCAGCGCGGAGCGGGGTGTTGGCCGCCTACGGCACTTATATGCCCGCACTCGCGTTCACGGGCGGTTGGGGTCGATATCAACAGGATAACGCTGCCACGACAGTAGTCTCCGGCGGCTATCCACGCGCGCTCCCCGCATCATTTTCCGTCGTGAACAGCTACAGCAGTGCTCTCAACCTGAGCTACACGATATTCGACGACCTGAATCGCGAAGCGAACCTCAATAAGGCGGTCTCGACTTCTGCATCGACCGATGAGACGGCGACGTATACCCGGCATAACATCGTGTACATGGTCCAAACCGATTACCTGAACGTGCTGCGCAATGAGCAGCTGGTCTACGTGAATGAAGAGAACCTCAAGCGGGACCAGAAACAACTCGACCGCATCGTGGAATCGAATCGTGTCGGGTCTCTTTCGCTCGCGGATGTCTACCGCCAGCAGTCGGTCAATGCGACGGACGAGTTGAACCTCATCACGGCCAGGAACACGTTTGACAAGTCGAAGGCCGATCTGTTGGCTTTGATCGGACTCGACGTTTCGGAAGACTACCATATTACCGACCCGACCATTTCCCCGACGATCGACTCGATGCAGCTCCGGGCGGCAACCGGGATTCAGGGGACCTTCGGCGAGCTGAGCAAGAAAGCGCTTGCCGCGCGCCCCGATTATTTGAGTGCGGAAGACAGTTACCATGCAGCCGAAGCCGGCGTCACCGCCGCGGTCAGCCATTACTTTCCGAGCGTTGCGGCCTTTGCCGGCTACTCACTCTCGAATACGGCGTTCGCGAATATCTCCGACAACAAAAGCATTAACTGGGGGCTGAGTTTCCGGTGGACGTTGTTCGACGGCTTTGCGACAAACCAGGGTATCGAGATTGCGGCGACGACGAAACGAAATGCCGAACTTGCCGTATTACAGAAGGAGCGGAGCGTGAACGTGGATGTCAAGAAAGCGCTCCTCGATCTGGAAGCGGCCGCCGAGCAGTACAATGCCAGCCAGAAAGCCGTTGTGTCCGCGTCGCAGGACCAGAAGGTTGCCGAAGAGCGGTACAATTTGGGGTCCGGAACTCTCCTGGACCTCCTGACGGCGAATGCAAATTACGTAAACGCTGAAGCGAATAAAGTGAATGCGACGTATAACTTCATCATATCAAAATTCAACCTTGAATTTGTGACGGGAGAAAAAGCGTACTGAGGGGAGGCAATGCACCGATATTTTTGAAGGGAGCTGTGAATAATGGCGAACGGTAACAAATCGAAAAAGAAAATCATCATCCTCTCCGCCATCGGAGGAGTGCTGATCCTGCTTGCGGCGCTTGTGTTCCTCGGGAGCAAGAAGGAGACGATCACCACGGTCCAAACGGAAAAAATCGTCAAGCGCACGATCACGCAGATAGTTTCCGCGACAGGAAAGATCCAGCCGGAGGTGCAGGTCAAGATCAATGCGGAAGTCAGCGGAGAGATCATCGGCCTGCCGGTGAAGGAAGGCGACCGTGTAACCAAGGGGCAGCTCCTGGTCCGGATCAAGCCCGACTCCTACCAGGCGGAATATGACCGCGCACAGGCGGCGACCGATATGAACGGTGCGAATCTGGTGAAAGCGGAAGCGGACTTCAACCGGGCAAAAGGGCTGTTCGATAAAAAGCTCATCGCCGATGCGGACATGGACGTTGCACGGGCGAATTACCTGAGTGCCAAGTCGAACTACGACCAGGCCGTGTCGTCTGCGAAGGAAGCGCGTGAAACCCTCTCCAAAACCTCCATCTATTCGCCGATGTCGGGCGTGGTGAGTGAGCTCATCTCCGAGCTGGGCGAGCGTGTCAGCGGCAGTACGTTCACCGAGGGAACACAGATCATGACCATCGCTGACTTGTCGAGCATGGAAGCGCGGGTTGAAGTGGGGGAGGACGACGTCGTCCTCGTCTCCGTCGGCGACACTGCACGGATCGATGTCGACGCGTTCCCCGGCCAGAAGTTTCTCGGTACGGTCACCCGCATTGCGAATACGGCCACGACGACGGGCACGGGAACGCAGGATCAGGTCACGAACTTCGAAGTTCGCATCCGGCTCCATCCTCCCGACAGTGTCCAATTCCGTCCCGGGATGTCGATGACATCGGATATCGAGACGCAGACGCATTACAATGTTGTCTCGGTGCCGATCCAGTCCGTCACCGTGCGGATGCCCAAGGAGATCGTGAAGAAGGATGAACCGACGGAGGGAACGGCGCAGTTTGAGCAGAAGGCGAAGAAGAAGGAAGAGGAAAAGATTGAAGAAGTGGTGTTTGTCGTGAAGGATGGAAAGGCAAAGACGGTCGTGGTGAAGCGCGGATTGAGCGATGATGCATATGTGGAGGTCACCGGCGAGAAGTTGGAAGGATCGGAGGTCGTCTCAGGGCCGTTCAAGGCCATCAACCGTGACCTTGAAAATGGCTCGACCGTGAAGGTGGACAACAAGGCCACGATCCGCACCGGCTCCTCGGTTGTTGCGGACCAGAAGTAACGGTCCGAATCCGCATCGGGAGAATGGGAATGGCGCCAATCATCAAACTGCAGAACATCACCAAAGTGTATCAGATGGGAGCGGAAGAGGTGCACGCTCTCCGCGGCGTGACGGTGGAGATCCAGAAGAACGAATACGTCGCCATCATGGGGCCTTCTGGTTCGGGCAAATCGACGCTGATGAACGTCATCGGATGCCTCGACACGCCGACATCGGGATTGTATGAGCTGAACGCGACGAACGTCAGCGACATGAACGACAACCAGCTTGCGAAAATCCGCAACAAGGAAATCGGATTTGTCTTCCAAACGTTCAACCTTCTCGCACGCTCGGACGTGCTCCACAATGTCGAGCTCCCGCTGATTTACGGCGGAGTCGGCTCGGTGGAACGCAAGCAACTTGCCCGCGATGCAATTACGCGCGTCGGCCTGGGCGACCGATTGCACCATAAACCGAATGAGCTCTCGGGAGGCCAGCGCCAGCGCGTCGCCGTTGCGCGCGCCCTCGTGACCAATCCCTCCATCCTCCTGGCGGACGAGCCTACCGGAAATCTGGATTCGAAGACGGGTATTGAGATCATGGCGCTGTTCGATACGCTCCATCGGGAAGGAAATACGATCATCCTCGTTACGCACGAAGAGGATATCGCCGCGCACGCCCACCGGAAGATCAGGATTCGCGACGGGAAGGTCGAGCACGACGAACTTAATCGCCAGCGGACGATTGCCGAAGGGTCGGTTGCGGCCGCATGAGTTCCACCCTCCGTTTTTATCTCGACGAAATCCGCGAAGGTCTGGCAATTTCCTTTCGCGCCATTGCGTCGAATAAGATGCGGTCCGCGCTGACGACGCTGGGCATCATCATCGGCATCGTCTCCGTCACCCTCATGGGAACCGCCATCGAGGGACTCAACCGTGCGTTCAACAAGAGCATCGCGGCACTCGGCTCGGACGTGCTCTACGTCCAGAAATGGCCCTGGGGCGGGGGACAGGATTGGTGGACCATTCGGAACCGCCGCGACATCCGCATCGAACAGGCAAAGGCAATCGAAAGACAGTCGGAACTTGCGAGTTCCGTTTCGCCGATCATCGGTACGATCGCGAACATGCACTATAACCGCAGAGTGCTGGAGAACGGCGTCGTTGTTGGAACGGGCGCGGAGTTTCTTCAAACTTCCGCCGTCAATATCGCCTACGGCCGTTTCTTCACCGAGGGGGAAGCCGACGGCGGACGTCCTGTCTGCGTCATCGGAACAGATATTTCTGAGAACCTCTTCCCGAATGAAAACCCTCTTGGAAAAGTCATCAAGGTTGGCACCAATGCTTTCCGCGTCATCGGCGTGCTCGAGAAGCAGGGGAACTTCCTCGGGATGCAAAGTCTCGACGACCGCGTCTACGTGCCGATCAACCGATTCTTCAAGGAATTCATTTCATTCCGCGGCGGGATCGACATCTGGGTGAAGGCGTCATCGCGCGAGAACATGGACGAGACGAAAGAGGAGATTCGCGGCATCATGCGCAAAGCCCGCCACCTTGCGCCCGCGCAGGCCGACGATTTTGCCATCAATCAGCAGGATATGCTCATCCAGACATTCAATGCCATCGGCAGCGTCATTGCCGCGGTGGGGCTGCTCATCACGGGGCTTGCGCTGTTCGTCGGCGGAATCGGCATCATGAATATCATGTTTGTTTCGGTGACGGAGCGTACCAGAGAGATCGGCGTGCGGAAAGCGATCGGCGCCCCCCGGCGGACCATCCTCCTGCAGTTTCTGCTCGAATCGGCCGCGCTCTGCCTGCTGGGCGGTATCATCGGCGTGATCATTGCGTTCCCTTTGAGTCTCATCATCGACCAGGTCTTGCCGACGGCAATGCCGATTTCCGTCGTCGCCGTAGCGCTTCTCGTCTCCATCTTCGTGGGCGTGGTCTCCGGCCTGTTGCCGGCATATCGGGCTTCGCGGCTTGATCCTGTCGAAGCGCTCCGCTATGAATGAGGCGACAAAAATTTTCTGTGTGAGCTGACATCATGGAATTCGGAGAAGTACTCCGGATCGCGGTCGCGGCCATTCGCGGCAACAAGCTTCGGTCGGCGTTGACGCTCGTCGGCGTCGTGGTCGGCGTCTTCTCCATCATTGGGGTCATGACGGCGCTCCAGGTGCTTCAGAGCAGCATCGAGAACGGGCTGTCCCAGCTTGGAGCCCATACGTTTCAAATCCAGAAGATGCCGATTGTCTTTGGCGGCGGCTCCCGCACTCAATGGCTCAAGTGGAGAAACCGAAAAGACATCACCCTGGAACAATGCCGAACCGTCGAAGAGAAGATGACCTATGCGGAGATGGTCGGCATCGAGGGGTGGCAGGGCGGCCTGACGATCCAGTGCGGACCGCTCAAGACGAACCCCAACGTTTCGGTTGCCGGAGAAACTGCGCCGGGGGTCCCGACCAACGATTGGACGGTCAAGGAGGGGCGGTCCATCAACGAAGACGACGACCGGCACAACGCAAAGGTCGCCATTCTGGGCGAGGAAGTAGTCAAGAAGCTCTTTCCCCATGGGGCGGCACTCGGTGCGACGGTGAAAATTCAGAATGACCGATATACCGTGATCGGTTTGTTTGACAGTAAGGGGTCGGTCCTGGGAGGCAACAACGATAATTTTATCGTCATTCCACTCTCGACGTTTCTCCAGGAGTTCGGAAAACAGCACGACCTGCATGTGATGATCAAAGCGAAGTCGCAGGATGTGTATGAGGATTGCATGGAGGAAGCGCGTATGATCCTGCGGATGGCGCGCAAAGTTGCGCCCGCAGCCGAAGACGATTTCGCGATTTTCTCGAACGACTCCCTCATCTCGACCTTCAACGATTTTACCCTTTACGTGAAGCTCGGCATCGGCTTCATCAGCTTCATCTCTCTGCTCGCCGCCGGAGTCGGGATCATGAATATCATGCTTGTATCGGTGACGGAAAGGACGAGGGAGATTGGGATTCGGAAAGCCATCGGGGCGAAGAAGTTCAACATCCTCGGTCAATTTCTCACCGAGGCGGTCGTGCTGTGTCAATTTGGAGGAATTGCGGGGATTGCGCTGGGAATTCTTGCGGGGAATCTTGCCGCGCTCTACTTCAACATTCCCCCGGTTTTCCCGCTCGCCTGGGCCATCATTGGTTTTTCACTCTGCGTGTTCATCGGCGTTGCGTTTGGTGTCTATCCTGCCTGGAAAGCTGCGAACCTGGATCCGATCGAAGCGCTCCGCTACGAGTAGAGCGGTGCCCTGAAACGGGGGGTCACGCTTTCATTCTCATTCCCCTTTCTTCTTCAGAAAAAATCCATCCAACGAGTTTTCCCGCATCGATCTCTTTGAAGTTGTCCCAGTAAAGTCTCGTTCGGAAGTAGCGCGACGATGTGTCCTTCTTCGGAATTCGGCCGACTTCATCCATGATGGCGGTAAAGCGGGACCTCCAGTGCTCCAGGTTTTCCTTCCGGAGGTCGACCCAGCCGTCATGCGCCCATTGATTGACCGACTTCTCCGTCACGGGCAGCTCCTGTTGCCCGCGGTTGGGGGGTATCTTGACCTCCCGGCCGCGAAGCAGTGTCCTGCCGTCTGCGAGCAGGATGGGAATCCCTATGGAAATGATCCTCGAGCGAAGCCCGGCGTCTGAGCGGATTCGCGCTTCTACTTTTTCAGAGATCATCCTGGCGGATGTCTCAACGACCTCCTTCATCGTTCGAAAGCAGACGTGCAGCAAGTGCGCCTCGTACAAAAGCTTGGAGAGGCGCGGCGGCCCGAGGATTTCGAACGCGACGCTTGTGA